>NZ_JADIKJ010000030.1:0-5429 GCF_044904675.1 Dyella jejuensis
GCCTTGGGCGGCACCGGGGGAGAACAGCGCCTGGGCTGCCTGCGCCGCGTAGAGGGCGGATAGGCGACTATCCTGCACTTGGCTACTACGTTGGGCAGCGTAGTAAACGGTGTTGGCGACGTTAGCCGCCGCGCCACCGAGGCCCACGTTGATCCCGCCCTGGCTCACCTTGTGGCTTTGATGGATATCGCTGGTGCCTACGGCCGCATCGATGGTGACGTTGTTGCCCACGATGGCGGTGCCGGTCTGGCTGAGCACGTCGCTGCCGGTGATGTGCACATGGTTGCCGGCGCTGAGCGTGACGCTGCCGTTCAAGCTGCCCACGATGCAGCACATGCACCTATATCGATCACCGCCAATACGTGCTGGAAAAAAATTCAAAGTCGAGAGATGAATTTCGTGATGCATTCAGTACATTTAGAGTAAAAAAGTATCCGACAACATTCATGCATTATCAATGCTTACGCTTCCAATCGAGCTTGTCTTGTTGAACTTGCTGCTGATATTGGATGACCGCCGCGTCGACTTCGGCTTGTGTCATCGGCTCGATGCGAACGGCTTGCACCAGTTTAAGGAGTAAGTTGCGGCGCGCAGCAATCCATTCGGGATCAGCAACGATCATTGCGTCGTAATGCGCCTGACGACGCAAAATGTGAGTATCGTCGACGGCATGTTCGTAGCTTTCGCGCCATTCAAGCAGTTTCCCCTGCGTTGGATGGCTCGGGTCAGTCACCTCATACATCGCCGTTAGTCGATGGTGCCACACCAAGTCATTGATCGTGACATGTTCGTCTTGCCTGGTCACATCGGCATAGGTAAAGCCTAACTTTGCGAGATTGGTCACTCGCGTGGAAGCATCCAACTGCCTTTTCTCCTTTTCCTTCTGCAAATCCTTGGCGTTAAGTAGCTGATTCTGATAGGCCGACGCGGCGAACATGCCGTGGCCTGACTGATCCAAAGCCATCCAGCCTCGCATGCTGCCAGGGTCGCCATTAAAGCTGTCGGCCAAGGTCATGGCTGGACGTGACGGCTTGGATGGATCGGAAAAGCACCCATCAGCATTGGGCTCATATTTGCGTAACGACATCACCTGCGCAGGGTCGGGCAATCCAGCTCCATAAATGCGTAATCGCAAAGGGACAACAATCTCGCCGGCATCTACATTTGGGATCGACCTACAAATTGGAAAGTCCAATAGGTACCGTGTCGGCGGCCTGTCCGTATACAGGTACAACTTTTCGGTGGGATCGGTGTCACACGCGGCAAGTGATGTCATCGCAAGACCCATCATTAGGGGACGTAACTTCGCTTTCATTGGTTGCCCCCGTCTTGGTTCCTTTGCCACTGCTCGGCCTTCTGGATCGTCCAGTTGTATTCAGTCCCTGCACAATTGAGGCCGTAGCAACTGTGTGGATTGACCGGCCTTGAAGACCTGCAACCACGCCATAAGTGCGACCCGGACCTAGCCTGGAGCCGCGCCAGGTAAGTACTGGAAATATTTCACGATGACGGCGAGATAAACTTCGCACTACAACTCGCATTCACAAACTCTCATGTGATCCTACGGCATACAAAATCATCAATGGTTACGATTCAAATCGAGCTTGTCTTGTTGAACTTGCTGCTGATATTGGGTGACTGCCGCATCGACTTCGGCTTGCGTCATCGGCTCGATGCGAATGGCTTGCACCAGTTTAAGGAGCAAGTTGCGGCGCGCAGCAATCCATTCGGGATCAGCAACGATCATTGCGTAGTAATGCGCCTGACGACGCAAAATGTGAGTGTCGCCGACGGCATGTTCGTAGCTTTCGCGCCATTCAAGCAGTTTCCCCTGCGTTGGATGGCTCGGGTCAGTCACCTCATACATCGCCGTTAGTCGATGGCGCCACACCAAGCCATTGATCGTGACATGTTCGTCTTGCCTGGTCACATCGGCATAGGTAAAGCCTAACTTTGCGAGATTGGTCATTCGCGTGGAAGCATCTAATTGCTTTTTCTCCTTCTCTTTCTGCAAATCCTTGGCATTCAGGAGCTGGATCTTGTAAGCCGATGCTGCGAAATCACGGTGACCTGACTTATCTAGAGGCATCCATCCTCTGTAGTATCCTGCGTCCCCAAAAAAGTCATGCTTTTCAACATAGACACGTAATCGTCGGTCAGCTTGGTCGTCCGTATAGCAGCCATCTTCATTCGGTTTTTGTCGGCGAAGCCACATCAGCCGAACCGGATCGGTGAATGAAGCCCCCCACAAGCGAATGCGCAATGGGGCGACCACAAGTCCCTGTGTGCCATAACACAACGGAAAATCCAATGGATAGCGCGTCGGCGGCTCATCCACTGCATAGGGATTGCTAGCTGCATAGTAACGTTCGCTGTTACATCCGGTAAGCACGCTTAAGGAAAGCCACGTGAATAGCATCCGTTTCATTGATGCCTTTCCATCGCCTTCTTCCACTGTTCGGCCTTGTCGATAGTCCAGTTGTAATCCGTTCCCGCACAATTGAGCCCGTAGCAACTATGCGGATTGACCGGACCCTGGAATACCGGCGCCACTCCTTGCAAGCCACCCCATGCCTCACCCTGGGCCGCACTTGGCAGATGCAGTTCTGAGTTGCTGTCAAGATAGATCGAAGGAAACAAGGTACCGCCTACAAACATAGCCACTGGATCATAAGGACTGGTTAGGTAGACAAGTGAAGATAGGGGCTTCTGTCCTGTTACAGGATCAATCGGTGGAAATACTTTGTTGTACCCCGCAATGATGGTCATCGGACTCACCAACGCACCAGGCCGCACTGCCGCACCGAATACTGCCGTGGTCAGATTGGGATTCGTATAACCCTCGTTCGCCAGGATATTCAATGCATCGCGCGTGACGATGCTTCCCCAGCTGTGCGCATAAAGATTCACTGGCGCATCATCACCTTGTCGTTGCACCGCATCCACCATTGCCAAGATCGTGGCCGAATAGTCTCCGTTAATTGGCGAAACGAACTTGTCATAGCCAGCCTGCATCAGGTCCGACACACCGCCTTTGGATGCGTTGTATTGCACGTAGTAGGTTACGTTTGTCGCTTGGTCATTCGTCTGCGACACATGTCCCGCCTCCACATGCACTGCTCGTGCCTCGTCATTGAGGATGCCATTCACGGTAATGTTCTGCGCACCTTCCGGAATTTGGTCAACGAAATCCACGCTCATGCCGTGGTCGCGCAGGTATTGGATACGTTGATCCATGGTCAGTCCGTCGAGTACGCGCAGGTTGGCGCACGCTTGTGCGGTAGTGGCGCAGGTCACCTTAAGCGTCAGCGTTTCGTTGTGCCCGCGCATGGACTTGTCGACTTCTTCCTGGGTGTGGCCGATGCTCTCTTCGATCAATACGGTGGTCGACGACGAGGCCCTCCGATTAATGTCAGAACGAAGATTGCACTTCCAGGGACCAGGCCTACTTTCATGGCCATAGGCACAACGATTGAAAAAATGTAGGTAATGCCCTGTATAAGACATCTGATGTAGGTCATTCCCACTATCAGGATAGTCGCTGTAGCGAACATAACTAGTCCAGATAACATCGCTCGCAAGAGTGTCATTGCTCGACCTTCTGTTGAGCACTTTGAAGATCGTGCAATTTGTCGATAGCCCAATTTTTACGCCCTCTGTCGTGCTCGCGCCCGTCAAATTTCCCCATATAACGGAACTTATCGGTGAAAAAATTGGCTTTTGCATTGAACTAGTCAGACCATCGCCAATCTTAAAACCCGCCATCGTAGTGAGACTTGACGTCAGCCCTCCCACCAGTAGATTGTCATTTTTTCCGTAGCGGGTCATTGACGTAGTCAAGGGCTGTGCTGATCTCAATTTTTTATTGATCGGCACAATTCACCCCGCTTGCGTTGGGTGGGCGCATCTTGCAATTGAAAAGTCAAAGAAAAGCGGTTTCCTTGCCCCCAAACGATCCGCGCTACCGTCCCATCCACTAATAACATGATCAAGAATAGATTCATTGAATGTAGCGAACACGTACATCGCCGCATAAATTCCAAGTAAATCCGAAGCTCCCCATGGTGGAATGATCCACAAGTAGACGCGAGGCTTTAGCATTGCTACCTCATAAGAAGAAATGAACTTAGCTTCTCTATTTTTAAGATAACCAAGACATGGTTTTTTCTCCCTCGCCTTGTTTGCAGTGATCATCAAAACGGAAGGCGGCGGCGAGAGGTGCTAAACGCCAGAACAGTGGCGACCGATCCAAGATATGCGCCACAGTGGATGCCATACATAACCGCCATGTGGAAGTTGTATTGCAGACCTTTCAACGGAGCAAAGATATATCCAAGAATAACTATGGAAGCGAGGCCAAAAATAAAGAAGGTCACCCCAAAGATCAACGAACTTATGATCCTTTTAGCGATATTCATTTATTTTCACCATTACTTTTATTTTGAGAACTATTTAAGTTATCGAATAGATTATTTAAATATTCCGTAACACTTGCGCCTGCACTGTTGCCGATAACTGCTGGACGAAGTGACGTAAAAATTGGTGTTTGCATCGAACTGATATAGGTATCTCCAATCTTGAAACCAAATGCCGTCGTCATGCCATTAGCCAATCCACCCACCAACACGTTGTTGCTCTGGTGGTAATACAGGTTATTGGCCTCAGTCTGCATCATGCCAACGCCGGTTCCCACTAGACCATTCCACCCCCAGTTGCCGCCATAGCCTAGATAACCACCCATCATGCTGGCACCCAAATTGATGTAATTCAGTTGGCTGAAATTGCCTCCGTTCTGAATCAACTGCGCCCCCATATTGACGGCTCCGGTCACGGCCGCGGTGCCACCACGCGACGCCAAGATAATTTCTGTCAACGAACCGACCTGGATAGCGCCAGAGCCTTCAACTGCAAGGATCCCCGGACCTGCGCCCAGCCCGGCAAGTATCCCCGCTCCTGCGATACCTACCATTACGTTGCCGTCGCTGCTTACCGCATTATCCGCCTTGACCAACCCCCACTCGCCTCGATTATTCACATAGTCCTGAGCCGTGATGTATTGGTCTACTTGCAACCCCAACTGCGCAGCCAGCGGGTCGTTGACGTAGTCAATGGCTGTGCTGATCCCGTCTTTGTATTGGTCGGCGCAATTCACACCGCTTGCGTTGCAACTGCGCACAAGGTCTTGTTCTTGTTTTGCCGACAGCTTTTCCGCATCGGTCTGAGCGGTTTGGATGCAGACTTGATCTCCGTTGCATTGCTTGATTTGATCTTGCAGCGCTTTGAGCTGGGGATGCGACAAGTAGTTGTAGCGCGTTCCGTCCAACGCCGTGGCCGCGCCGGCACCCCCACCCACGGCCGCACCCACCGCGGTGCTGGCGAGTTGCAGCATTGAGGCGAACTCCGGCGTGCCGGGTTTGTAACCCTGGCTT
>NZ_JADIKJ010000031.1:0-4044 GCF_044904675.1 Dyella jejuensis
TTCACCGCGCTGGCGGCCAGGTAGTAGCTGTAGGTGGCGGTGGACGAAAGGTCGGTGCGTGGGCCGGTGACGGCAAGCAGCAGGCCGGGCAGCGGGCATTGCACGGTGTCGACGGTGGTGCAGTAGGTGTAGGTGGTGCGTCGCACGCCGGCGGGGACGGTGCCGGTGTTGGTGTTGGTGCAGGCATAACCCGACGCGGCGGCATTGGTGGGGTCGATATCGCAGCGGGCCAGGGTTTGGCCGGTGGCGTTGTAGGCCCATTGCGTGGTGCTGACGGGGTTGCCGGAGGCGTCCAGCACGCTGCGGGTCAGCGGCACGCGCAGGGTGGTGTTCCAGGTGAAGTTCGTGGTGCGCTGGCTGGCGGTGCCTTGGGCGTCGATCTGCTGGGTGAGCAGGTTGGCGCTGTTGTAGGTGGTGGCGGTGGTGATGCCGTTGAAGTCGGTCGAGGTTTGCGGGTTGCCGTTGGCGTCGTAGGTCCGCTCCCTCCAAGGTAATTCACATTGCGTCCCACACGGCTGATTAAGTGTTGCTATCCGTATCACACCATTAGGAATGACATACCCCATTGTCTCACTTGAGCCCAAAGGATATATGATCGTCGAAGAGCCATCGCCGTTATAAGCGATCTGGGTTAACCCGACATTATTTGCGAAATAGGATGAGGTCGCTTGTCCAGTACCGTTATATGTAGTATTTGAATAGCGCGAGCCAGCTTCATCAATAGAGCCCGTTAAGGCATTTGGAAGGCTCGTACCACCGGTTAAGGAAAACTCATTATAAACATATTGACGTGTTCTGTTATCCGGATAGTTAACGGACGTGAGATTGCCATTGCTATCATATCCATACGCAATGACACTCCCATCAGGCTCGATCAGTTTAGTGAGCTGCCCTGAAATGTTGTACGAAAAACTTAATTGCCGCCCCTTGGAGTCCACAACTCCAATCAGAAAGCCTAGTCCAGGAGCAACGGCCGCAGAGGTCTGAGCCGTGCTATAGGAAAGCGAAATCCCTTGACCAGAGTCATCAGTAACACCTTGGAGTGTTCCTGTTGCATCGTATGTCTCATATTGCTTCAACGCTGAAATGAATACGGTATAGCCAGTCGCTGAGCCTTGAGCGCCATCGATTTCCGTGAGTACATCGGAGATGTCCGGATCAGGCGTCCACGCACCATTAGCCTTATTAAATGTTTCTTCTTTTCCATCAGGCCGATTAAGGACAATCGTAGTTGCTGGACTTCCAATAATATTTAGAGAGCGATCAAAGCTACTTCGCCAATTGGCCCCCACCGATCCCGAATCAACGGAACTCGAACTGTTGTAGAAGCGCCGAAATACAAGCCATTGAACATCCGAAAAATCTTCTTCTTGTTCGTACTTGTTGCCCGTGGCTGCGTTGATTGGATCACCAGCCATATCAGGCGCAACAGGAGCTTGCACAGCGCCATTCTGAGTCTGGCAACTTCCTCCCCCCTCACCACCGTCGCAATCAGCTCCATTGCCCAGATTTTTGGCTGGATAATAAGTTGTTACTGCAACGCAGCTATGCGTTCCATCATCCCAATACGCATCCTGATTACAACGATACTCATAAATAGAGTTACCTATATATGTGTACGGATAGTAATAATATCCATAAGCTATAGTGTAACCATTATTAATGGAGTGATAAATTGGAGCATTATTGAATTCTACTTTATAATTATATTCCGCAACCCAGGCATTTATGCATGCAGTGGCCGCAGCTTTTGAAGGAAACCAATAGGGAACACAAGGGCCATTGTAATCGGGCGCCGTCCAATTATCAGCAGCCGAGACCGGCGGCGCCTGCATGGCTATAAATGTCAATAAGAAAAAAAGAATCAACTCCAACATGGCATAAAGGAAACGACCTTTTATCGAAACACTCACACCTTCGCCTCGCTGCCGTAGCATTCTGTTCTGTCCTGTCAGTTCATTCCGTTATTCATAACCATGCAGTCGACAAAAAGCATCGACCTCTGCATGCGCTTCTGACATCAAGCTCTAGGCTAATTGATCGTGCGCACCGGAAGAAACTGAGAGGTCCTTCCAGACATGATCCAGCCATCTCCATCAAATGCAGAAATTAAGGCCAGCACCGGAGTTAATGAAATATTTGTTTGCATAACAACCCAAGCAATCATGCTGATCGTTCCGTATGCAATCGCGGACGTTTACTGGTCACCTTTCCGCTGCATCTGCGCGGATTCAACCAAGGCATTTTCAGCACTCTGACGAATCAACTTACAAAGATATCCCACACTCATATCATTAGCGCAAGCGGCTGCATTATGTACAATCTTGTTCAAGTCTTGATTAGAGGCAGTCGCATCAATATGTCGTATTGCCCAATGCTGAAAAGCTGGGTCTTTTTTTGCAATAGCGGCAAACGTGCCAAATTGGCTCCATCTCCGAGCAAAGAGTCGTACAACGGCGTCAGAGTATCCCTCACCAAGCTCACCATCATCGCAAACAACGAATTTTTTCTGGTGTTCTAAAAGAGATTGCCAATTCCCACTGGCGTCATTCAGCAAAAAAACTGCTTGGTTATTCATCTCCGGGGAACAGTGTTCTTGCGCCGAGGCCGATGAAAGCGGCAGACAAAGGAACATGCCAAATAAACAGATTGATAAAGTCATAGATCGACTATGTATACGTCCGGCGCGAATCATATGTAGCTCCCTAGCAGTTGTTACTGTTGCGTGCCTTGTTGAGCAGCGTGAGGGTTGTTATTGACCACGGTTATGGAAGTTACAGGGTCAGTTCTATCGAGATTACGCAAGAATCCCATCGACGCATCTGTCGTTCGAATACATCCTAGTGTTGGATGATTCTGCGCGCCACTATCCGCCCTTCCTGAATGCAGGCCCATTCCTGTTCGATTCGGAACGTCGAAGATAATGATCCCATGCGAGCCATACGCGCCATTGACATCGCTCTCCGGATGCGGCCTGGAGCCGCTACGATTATATGTTCCATTTGGCCAAGGACCGTTGCTCGTAGTCGTAGTGTTGTTGTTCGCAGGGAAGGTCCCGGCCACAGTGCCATCACCATTCGTGTAGGTAACAGTATGCGTTTGCCCGTTGTAAGTGACCGTTGAGAGGCCACTCGGATCGTTATTGATCAGCGGGTTGTCCAGACCGTAGAGATAGATACCAATCCCGCCTTCCTGACCGATCGGATCGGGCTGATCAAAGCCTCCAATACCGGAGTTGTAATCCCGAGCACCGTTGTAGACCTCTGCGGTCTCCGCATCGAAGTACTGCCCACTGAAACGTATGTTGTACGTGTAACCATTGGAGATGGGTGCCACTTCATCCCACGGGTTTCCTTGGTATGGAAGCTGCCAGATCGTATTGCTCGAGCTATCAGCGATCGCTCTGGGTGTCCCTAACTGGTCGGCGGTGACGTAGGTGATCGTACCCGTCCCGCCCGTTGTATCCACATTCGCGACCGGGATGTCATCCATCCAAATGTAGTCGCGATTGGTGGCACCGTACTCACCCAGTATCTGACTAGCTTCGTTGTAGTCGTAGCGTTCCATCGCCGCGCCAGAGACTTTCTGGATGCGCTGGTTGAGTGCGTTATACGTATAACTCCCGACCGTAGCACCAGCCACTTGCGCGACCGTCATGCGGTTCCGATCGTTGTACCCAAAGCCATAGGTACTGCCCGCCTGCGTCATCGCCGTCGTGTTGCCATCGGCATCTACGCTGAAAGCATTGCTACCCACGGCACTGAGCTGATGTGTTCCGGTGTTGTAGGCATACGCGCCCGTGTCCAGCCCCGAACCGGTCTTGCTCAGTCGATCACCGGTCGGGTTGTACGTCACGCTTTCGAGAATGTTGCCGTTCGCCTCGGTCACGCTGAGCAATCGATAGAGCGGATCGTAGGCATAGGTCTCGGTAGCCGGACTCGCACCGGGTGCATTGCCAATCGCCGTGATATCCCCCATCGCATCCCTTGCCACGTGCAGGGTGAACGCCGGACTGGTCAGGTCGGTGAGCCGGTAGTTCGCATC
>NZ_JADIKJ010000032.1:0-3967 GCF_044904675.1 Dyella jejuensis
ATTGCGCAAGGCCGCAAAACGAACCGTAGAAGCTCTCTGGACGGAGATCGGCAAGCTGCTCGATGTGTTTACACCACACGAATGTTCCAACTACTTTGCGTCGTGTGGATATGTAAACGATTGAATTGAAAATGCTCTAGTGCTATTCCATCGAGCCGCCACGCCCATGAAGCAAACCACCTTCGCCTCGTTGACCTTCGACACCAAGAAAAAGCGCACGCGCCGCGAAGTGTTTCTGGCGGAGAGGGATCAGGTGATGCCGTGGTCGATGCTTGAAGCGATCATCGAGCCGCACTATCAAGGGCGGTCGTCCGCCCATGCCGCTGGGCACGATGCTGCGCATCCACTTCATGCAGCAGTGGTACGCCTTGAGCGATCCGGGCATGGAAGATGCGCTGTACAAGATCGAGTCGATGCGTTGGTTCGCGCGGCTGGAGTTGGGCGATGACGCCCTACGGGATGAAACCGCGATCCTGAAGTTCCGCCGCTTGCTGGAGACGCATGACCTGGCGGGCAAGCTGCTGGAAGCGGTCAACGCTCACCTTGGCAACCAAGGGTTATTGTTACGCCAAGGTACGATCATGGATGCCACGATCATCCACGCGCCGTCCTCGACAAAGAACAAGGACGGCAAGCGCGATCCAGACATGCATCTGGCGAAAAAAAGGGCAACCATATTCCTTCGGCATGAAGTCACACATCGGCGCGGACGTAGCCTAAGGTCTGGTGCATACGGTCACGACTACGCCGGCCAACACGGCGGACGTGACGCAGGTCGAGCACCTGCTGCATGGCGAGGAAAAAGAGCGTGTGGGGCGATGCCGATTACACCGGCGCGAACAAGCGCGAAGGTTTGGTACCGCGCCGGTTGAAGTGGCGCATTGCCATCAAGCCGGGCAAGCTCAAGGCCATGCCAAGCGGAGAGCTGAAAGAGGCCACGCGCTACGTGGAGTACCTGAAAGCGGCGGTGCGAGCGAAGGTGGAGCATCCGTTCCGGGTGATCAAGCGGCAGTTCGGTTATATGAAGGTGCGCTATCGGGGCTTAGCAAAGAGCACCGGGCAGGTGCTGACGCTATTTACGTTGTCGAACATGTGGATGGCACGCCGACGCTTGCTAGCGATGGCGTGAAAACCGACGCCTGCATGGGGCGTGTCATCGCAGGTGGTGCGTTGTCACCTTTCTTTGATGCCGACGCGCGATCACACCAGCGGGCGGCTTGTTGAAAGTGATTTGATCAGAGCATCCCTAGAGCAAAAATAGAATGGATGCCTTTATCGCGCCAGCGCCAACGTGAAGGAGTTCGCAAAGGCGGACGCTCCGGAAGGACGGCATCAATGTGCCTAAGACGTGATAAACCATAACCCATAGCTTACGGATCGGGTGATCGACAGGCACGCGTTCTTCATACAAAACATGCCTAAATGTTGTGCATCTGTTCCACGCACTGTCGGGATCTAGTCATTCATTGATGAGGCCATGATTTTTGCGCGTCGTGAATATTTCTTAACGGGCTGTTAAGGCGGTATACGCTCGGCGGCATTTCAACGCAAGCGCGCCTGATTCGTTGCTTCCCCTGCAAGCACGGAGTAACGGATAGGCAAACCAGAGGAAGCCGGAAATGGAATGGCTCAGTGCACGATGAAGGCGAGCAGCAGCTTGATGGCGATGCTCCACATGATGATGGCGATCAACACGTCCAGCACTCGCCACGCCATCGGTTTGCGGAACACGGGAGCAAGCAGGCGGGCACCGTAGGCGAGCGCAAAGAACCAGGCGAAGGATGCGGTTGCCGCGCCGATGGCGAACAGCAGGCGCGGGCCAGGCGCGGGCCACGCCGACGCGAGGCTGCCGATCAGTAGCACGGTATCGAGATAGACGTGTGGATTGAGCCAGGTGAATCCCGCGCAGGTCGCGATGACCCGCCACACGCTACTGGAGTGTGCATGCGTGTCGGCCGTCAATCCATGCGGATGAAATGCGCGACGCAGCGCCTGCACGCCATACCATACCAGCACCAGCGCGCCGATGCAGGCGATAACGGCAAGCGCGCGCGGATACTCCTGTACGGCTACGCCCAGGCCGCCGACGCCGGCGGCAATCAGCACGGCATCGGACAGTGCGCAGAACAGCGCGACCGGAAACCGATGCGCTTGCAGCAGGCCCTGGCGCAGCACGAACGCATTCTGGCCGCCGATCGCGACGATCAACGAGGCGCCGAGCAAAAATCCGGCGAGATAAGGCGCCTGGGGCGAGACATCCATGATCAGTACGCGAATTCCTTGAAGACGGGATCGATGTTGCCATGCCATTCGCCGTGGAACAATGCCAGCTTGCGTTCGGCGGGCGTTTCGTTGGCGTCGACGATGTCGATCAGCGGGGCAAGGAAGATGCTCTCGTCGGCGCCATGGCGATTGAGCCTGCCGCGGCGCTTGAGGCCATGCGCGGCGATCCGCAGGGTTTCGCGCGCGAGGTCGCGCACGGTACCGCGGCGGAACGGCAGCTTCAGGCCATATTTGGGCACGCCGTCACGCAATGCGTGGCGTTCCTCGCGACTGAAATCTTTCACCAGGTCCCACGCAGCACGCAGCGCATCGTCGTCATACAGCAGGCCAACCCACAGCGCGGGCAGGGCGCACAGACGATTCCAGGGGCCGCCGTCCGCTCCGCGCATTTCGAGATATTGCTTGAGGCGTACTTCGGGGAAGGCGGTGGTGAGGTGGTCGGCCCAGTCTTTCATCGTCGCCTGCTTGCCCGGCAATACGTCGAGCGTGCCGGCCATGAAGCGCTCGAAGTCCTGGCCGGCGAGGTCGATATAGCGGCCGTCCTGGTAGCTGAAATACATCGGTACCTTGAGCACGTAGTCCACGTAGCGCTCGTAGCCGAAGCTGTCCTCGAACACAAAGTCCAGCATGCCGGTGCGGTCCGGATCGGTATCGGTCCAAACTTGGGAGCGATACGAAAGATAGCCGTTGGGCTTGCCTTCGGTGAACGGCGAATCGGCGAATAAGGCAGTAGCGATCGGCTGCAACGCGAGACTGGTGCGGAATTTGCGCGCCATGTCGCTTTCGCTCTCGAAATCCAGGTTGACCTGCACGGTGCAAGTGCGCGTCATCATGTCCAGGCCCAGCGAGCCGACCTTGGGCATGTATTCGCGCATGATCTTGTAACGTCCCTTGGGCATCCATGGCATCTCGTCACGCCGCCACTTGGGCTGGAAGCCCATGCCAAGAAAGCCCAGGCCCATGCCATCGGCGATGGAACGCACTTCCTCCAGATGGTTGTTCACTTCGCAACAGGTCTGGTGGATGGTCTCCAGCGGCGCACCGGAAAGCTCCAGCTGGCCGGCTGGCTCCAGCGTGATGTTGGCCTTGTCGCGGATCAATGCCACCGGTGTGTCACCTTCGCGGGCGATCTCCCAGCCGTAGCGCGCGGCAATGCCTTCGAGCAGCGCGCGGATGCCGCGTTCTCCTTCGAACGCCGGCGCACGCAGATCATCGGTGCGGAAGCCGAACTTCTCGTGCTCGGTGCCAATGCGCCAGGCTTCGCGAGGCTTCTCGCCAGCGGCGAGGTAGTCGATCAGCTGCTGGCGGCCGTGGATCGGGGTGCTCTTGATGGCACTGGGTATGGACACGGGGCGGGTCTCGCGGGAATAGCCTCCGACTATGGAGGCGGCGCGGTGCCGCGAAAAGGGGGGGAGGCGAAAAAATTGTACGTGACAGTACAGCTACGAAGGCTGGATGGCGCGTATGAACCCTATGCGCTTGCCCATGGCCCAAGACAGCTCGCAGGCGATGCAAGGTGTGGCTTCGGTCTGAATCCCCCTAGCTGTTGAAGTTCGATACGTTGTTCCGCGCTAGCCGGCTGATAGGCGGTTGGTAGCCAAGGGCGGAATGAGGTCGATGGTGATTGTAACGATGCATCCACGGTTGCAAAGCAGCCTGGCGTTCGGCGCTGTTCTGGTAGGTG
>NZ_JADIKJ010000033.1:0-5415 GCF_044904675.1 Dyella jejuensis
GGAAGTCGATGTAGTACTGAGGTCCGCTCGACGTGCTGTGCTGATCGGCATATTTAGCAGCCGCCTTGTCGTCATTAAAGATACCGTTGTCGGAGATATAAACAGCGCCATCTTTGCCTGGCTGCAAGCTCATTTTTTCTCGTCCGTCAGCATACGGCCTGGAATCGGCTTGCCATCCTTGTCGTAAGCCACTTCATAAACATTTGCCGCCTTGATAAACATCGTGCGGTACGCTTCATCCGTGAAGTGCGTACCAACCTGATAACCCAGCCCGTTCAATGCCTGCTCGTACTCGACATTGTTTTGCAACGTGGCGAGATCGGGGCGCGCGAGAGCGTCCTGATCCAGGCTGGCGTCGCGGCTCAATCCGGCAATGGCTGCTTGTGTCGTTTTGCCGTTAAGCGCTAGCTGGGCCTGTCCATCCGTGATGGTGATCGCGCCGCCAGCCACGGCGCTGTGCGTGGTGCTGCTGTGGCCTTCGCTATCGTCGCCACCACTCATCATGTTGCCGACTATTGTTTTGCCGATGGCATATTTGCTGCCGCTGAGTACATCGCTGCCCGCGCCGTAGTTGCTGCCGGACGCTTTGCCACTGCTTTCGTTCTGGATATCCTGGTAGGTGAGCGTTCCGGTCGTGAGACTGTTCTTGCCCGGATCGGCGGTGCTGGCGATNACACCGCCGTTGAGATGCGTGTTGCCATGTACGTTGATATCAAAGCCGCCATCACCGGCCTGGATGCCGCTCACGTGCGTCACGCCAGCGTAGTGGCTGCTGCTTTTGTTCTGGCTGTAGTTGAAGCTGCCGCTACCGCCTGCTCCCACCACGACTTCGCCACCGACTTGCCATTGTTGGCTGGCGTAGTCGTCGGTGTCCTGCTCGCTCTGGATCAGCAGGTTGTTGCCGATGTTGGCAAGTACCTGGTTGCCCGTGAGCTGCGCGCCCTTGATGGTGGTGTCGTTGCCACTGATGAGCGTCAAGGTGTCGCTTGCGTTCACCGTGCTGTCGGCATGGGTCATACCGTTGCCGTGCGCGCTGCCTTTGCCAACGGCGGCTTGCGCATAGAAGCCTAAGCCGCCGCTGCCAATTTGTACGCCGACGCCACCGCTGGCGTTCTTGTTGCCGCTTTCCAGCGTGTGGTTTTCTTGTTGGTTGAGAATGTTGAGATGGTTGGCGGCCGCAAGCGCCACGTTCTGTCCATTGACTTGGCTGCCGATGATGTCCAGATCGCCACCGGTAGCGGCAAGGGTGACGTTGCCTGCGCTGTTGATGTGGCTGCCGTAGGCGGTGTCATCGTGCGTGGTCGTCGTGGTGCTGGCGCTGCTGCCGCCGATGCCTACGCGAAGATTGATGCCAGAACTGGTGCTCGTTCCATTTTTTGCAGCCTGCATAGCCGCGTCTTGGTATGCGCCGTAGGCTTCATAACCCCGTGTAAGCGGATTTTTTTGTTTGCTTTCCATCGCAGATATTCAGAACAGAAATATGATCTATTTCATATTCATTAGCTTGTCACAACGCTTTATGCACTTGAACCAAGGTTGACCTTTCCAATCACCATCAAACCCGACCTTAAAAAATGTTTTTTCAAACGGCATCTTTTTATTGTTATTTACATATTGCCATCCGTATGCCGACCCATCCCTTCTTATATAAAGATAGGCATATTGATCAACATACTTGTTCATTTCATGAGATTCATCACAAGTCTTATACATCCATTTTCTGTTCATCGCCAATTGCTGCCTGCAATATCTTTCATTATATTGAAATGAATATGCCAAGTACCGATCACCAACAACCTTTGCAATTTCCCAATGATCACTGGGGAAAAAATCAGTACTTTCGTCATCCGCCCATTTTGGGCCAACGTTCGGTGGCCTGGGATTTCTTTTACGGACATTGCTTGCAAGTGCAAACACTGGATAGTTCATTGAATCAACGGCAAACTGATTGTCGTAAGCAGCAAACGATCCATCATTATCCATGGCTACCTTATAGTCTGCCATTGACACGCATCCACATAGCAAAAAAGCGCCAAAATAAGGCACAGCCATCCTACTCATGAAAATCATTTTTTTGCTCCAGCATCATCAATATATTTTTTGTAATTATCGAATGGATGGCCCGTTAAGAATTGAATAGGCACTATGGTAGCGTTCCAATTGAAGATCGCTCCGCCAGAGAATCCGTTCACTGCATCGCCATTGCCGAGCAATGTGGTGGCGTTAGGCGGCGCCGCCACCATAAATGGAACCGAAGCTAGGTAAATGTTACCGTTGACTAGCCCATTCCAACCAAGATACGAGCACGTCACAGTGCCAAGACTGTGGCAAGTCAGGTTCTGCGTTATCGGCTGATTGATGTCGGCTAAATCCTTGTTATATAGAACAGAGGCGCTTGAAGCATCTGGCAACCCTTGATAGCCGAGTAGGAGATCGATCGTGTCAAATGGAAGTCCGACTAAGCCTCTATTGAAATATCCACGAACTCCTGCGCCACCAGTCTGATCAAAATCACTGGATGAAGTACCCTGTGAAGGTGACTTATACCGCGTAGTAGTCTCAGCATTCCCCACAATCGACCCGACCATCAACAACCAATTAAGCTGCTGTGAGTTTAATCCCACCTTATCGGCAAGCTTCGCCTCCAGCCGAGCCATTGCATTCGTGGTGGCATAGTGCAATGCAAATTCGCCAATGTTTTCGTACTGACCGTTAACAATATACCCGCTCAACTCCTTGGCGCCCGTAATGGGATTGTTGTAGTAAGTGCCTGCCGACAGATAGCCAGTGAGCCCCCCGGTAACGGCGCCATAGAGGGCGGGCGTGCGCCAGTCATTGCCTTGCGCAATGGCGCCAGTAGAACCACCGATAGAGCCTGCGGCCACGCCAGCTAATGTCGCATTCGCCCAACCGGCAGAAACCGCAGCACCGGTGGCACCGCTACCAGCGGCAGCTAGCGCCGCGCCAGAACCGGCAGCAGCCCCGGAAGCCGTACCGATTAGTGCACTGGCTGCGCCCGCAGTAAAATAGGCGGCCACAGCCGTGATGACAGCGCTAAGGGCTGGTGTTACGCCCTCATGATGTTCATGCCAAACATCATGTTGCTCGCTTACATCCTGCCATGTGACGTAAGGATCTTTTTGCAACGTGCTTATCCAGCTTTGACCAGGTAGCGTGGTTGCTCGATTAATCACCTGATCAGCGGTTTCGCGGCTCTCCTGCCCCACCTGTACCAATATATTGCCCGTAGTGACGAGGTTCCAGTCGCCTCCGGCCGTAAAGGTGCTTTGCTTTTCAGTAGTATCGACATGTCCACTGTTATCGCTCGCTTGCCAGACGATGTTGTGCTTACCTGAGGTTCGGCTTTGATGGTCGACGTCGGTAGCCGTCAGAAAAGCGATGCCTCCACCGCTAAATAGCGTTGTATCACCGCCACTTTGCGCATCAGTGGCCTGATATATCTGTGTACCTCCACTCTTAATAGTGATGTCATTACCCGCGTTGATCTGCGTACCCGTAGACGTGACATTGAGGCCTTGGTCATTACTCCACTTCAAGCCACTGAAGCCCCCGCTCTGACGACGACTTTCTTCCGTCTGCGATATTTGTTGTCCCGCCAATAGGACAATGTTGTTGCCTGCGGTAAGCAGGACATCGCGGTTTGCGTTCAATGCAGCAGCCGTAGCGTTGAGGTCGTGCCCCGCCGCCACCGTGACCACATTACCTGCGAGCAGCGTGCCGACGACATTGCTGTCTTGAGCAGCATAGTGGGTTGTGGTCTTGGTACTGTTGAACAAGCCATCGCTTTTGATAACGGTGTCACGCGATACGCTATGGCTTTCAACACCGACGTTGAGCTGGATATCGTTACCGGCAATCAATTTGACGCCGCCGTTGATGCTGGTCACCATACCGGCGACGCTAGTTAGATCGTTACCAGCACTGATAGATATATCTTTGAAGCCGCTTAAAGTTGTACCCCGCAGAGTTTCGTCATATTGACGAGTACTAACCAAAATGCTGTCCTGGAAACCTTGCGTGGTCTGGTTACTACTGTCGGTCACGGCATTAAGCGTAACGTTGTGACCAGCACCGACGCCAAGCTGATTGCCCGCAGTTAATTGCGCACCCTGACTATTGAGGTCGTAACCCGCCGCCAGCACGGCACGGCCGCCGGCCGTGAGCGCGGTGACCGCGTGCGTGGTGGTCGCCTGGCCGTTCATCCGCGTGCCTTGGCGCTGGGTGCTGCCGGCTGCGTCGAGGTGGAGGTTGTTCCCGGCGATGAGTTGCGCATCGCCACCGGCGGTGAGGGTGCTGGCGGTGGCGGTGAGATCGTGGCCGGCGGCCAGGCCCAGGTTTTGACCCGCGCTGAGCGTGGCGTGATCGAGGACAAGATCGTTGCCCGCTTGCGCGGTGAGCGTGCCCGCAGCGGTGACCTGCCCGCCGGCGGGCGTGCCAAGTCCCGGTGCCTTCAAGCCGCCGAGGTTGACGGTGCCGAGCGCCACCGCGCCTGTCGTGGCGCGGCTGCTGAGGTCATGGCCGGCAACCAGCGCCACGTTGCCGCCCTGGAGGCTGCCGACGTTGAGCAGGTCTTGCGCGGCTTGCACGCTCAGGTTGCCACCGGCCGACAGCGTGCCGGCATTGAGCAGGTTGCCGGCTTGGATCGTGGCGTCGCTGGCGGATTGGATCGTGCCGGTCGTGGTCAGTTGCTGGCTGGCGTGGAGCGCGACGGTGCCGCCCTGGATCACCGCGCCGCTGGCGACGTGGTTGGCGGTGTTTTGGCTCAGGTACACCACCGGCACCAGCACGGATTGGCCGTCGACGGTCTGGTTGACCAGCCACACCATGTCCTGGGTGAGGCTGGCCATCTGTTGGGGCGTGAGCGCCACGCCCACGGCGAGGTTGAACGACCGGGCTTGCTGCGCGCCGGCATCCATCAGCGCCTTGTATTGCTCCAGGGCATCGCTTTCGCCATCGAGGTAGCGCTGGCCGGTCAGGCCCGTGATCTGGTCCAGCACCAGTTGGGTTTCGTAGAAGGCGTCGCCCAGGCGCTTCAGGGTGAGGTCGCCTGGCAGGCCCAGCTGGTTCACAAGGTAGTCGCTGCCCAGGAAGCCGCTCATCGTGGCGAAGCGCGGATCGGTCTCGACCAGGTACGGGCTGCCGCTGCCGGGGTGGATCGTATACAGGCCATTGCCGGGGAGTTGAAGGGGGCCCAGCGGTGCGGTGCGGTCGCCGACGGTGGGTGCGCCGGGGCCGGGCTGGCCGGTGAGCGGCGCGCCGCCGGCGTTGGCGCCGAGTCTCACGCCGGTCACGGGTTGGCCGTCGGCGCCCACGACCGTGTTGTGGATGGTTGGCGCGCTGATGTCGAGGGCGTGGCCGGCGCTCAGGTGCGCATCGGCACCGGGGCCGACGGCG
>NZ_JADIKJ010000034.1:0-3425 GCF_044904675.1 Dyella jejuensis
ACAGTGGGTTTCTTTGGCCCTGCTTACAACGCAGCTAAAGCCGATCAAGTTCTGAGCCTTCTACAAGATCGCAATGCAATCGCCGATCCAAATCAATGGCAGAACATGGTGCTGACGATGCAGAACCATATTGATGATCCAGTGGGGCGCTTTGTTGGAGGCAATCCGCCAACGGGCGGTACTACTCCTGAAGGAAACTCTTCACTCATAGAAATAATTCGTGCGGTGACAGGACAAAAGGATACTTCGCATAACTGTTATGGGGTACCAAGTTCTGAAGGAGGCTGTGGCGCATTTTGGAAAGATTCGCCGCTTGATCATGCGATATCTATTCCAGTAAATCAGATGCAAATAGGTAATAATTAATGAAAGTTATTATCATCTTGATAGCTACTTTCATACTGATCGGTTGTTTTGGTTTTAAGCCGTTTCAGCCGCCACCTGATCCTGATAAGAGATGGAGAAAGCCAGGCGCGACAGATACCGAGATTGTTGCTGCGTTACTCGAATGCGGAGTTCCAACACCTAGAGGTCCAAACATTAAAGTCAGAGTCACGATGACCACTGACGAAGTTGCACTATCTAAATTGTGCATGGAGCACTCCGGTTTCACTTCTGATTTTGATGATTCGTGGTCGGGTTATTGTTTAAAATTCAAAGATATTAATTCTTGCGGGTTAGGCACAAAGGCCCCGTCAAGAGATAAAAATAAGCGATTAAATAGCCAATTCTGCAAGTCGTTTCCCAATGCAGACGTTTGTCATTAAGTTGTGTTGCCTAGGAATTTCAAAGAAGTTACTTTTAACAAAGGATGTGGGTTTATCTAAAATCGCGCCAGAACTTTTGATGAATTTGTCATGCGTGCTTAGGTAGGGAAGCCTAGAACTGCCCACAACACCTGATGCAATTGCAAGGATGTAAAGAGGCATGAGTAATGACGGATATCTCTGCGATGGAAGCAGATTTAACATATGCCAGAAAATGTTTGATCGTTTGGAAGCATGTGAAACTGAGGTATCGGCGCTGACGCGAAAAATTTCAACAAGACTACTAACGCATACGCTTGTCTTTGAGTGGTATGGCCTGGAAATTCAAAGAAGGATTTTTCGATGAAAGGAATGGGGTTTTATCTGCTGGTCGTGCTAACTCTTACGGTGGCTTTGTCATCCTGTGCTCAGGTAGGGCGGCCCGGAAGTGATCAGAGGTCGGATCGGTTGGCGTTGGCTGCGAAGGCGTTTCCTGCGCAAAAGAACTTTCTATATGTCGACGTGCCTGCGGCGGACAATGGTGTCAGCAATCTGATGGTGCGCGCATTTGCGGGTGATTCCGCGACCACCCAACATTTGACGAGCATTATTTCTCGCGGTGCAATTGCGCCTACTTACGTTGTCGTGGGTAGTCAGAGCAATGGGGTCGCATATTCAACCGTCAAGGCGGTTTTGGATGGGTTCAAGGGCAAGAAGCTGCCTTACCTGCATCTTGCGCTCATCGGCGATTCCGCTCAGGCAGGGCAGCTGCAACCTGTGGCTGATGCACTGCATTCGGAATACCTCGTTCTCGTGCTTCCCCATGAATAAAATACTTGAATGCCGTGTAGGCAGTGATCAGCTCTCGCGCCATGGGAGGTAGCGATGAAGGACCACTTTGATGATCCGGTGGGACGCTTTATTGAAGGTAATTCGCCGACAGGTGACGCCACCCCTGACGGTACTACGTCACTTGAGCAGATGATTCGAGCAGCAATTGAGCAGCAGAATAGCTCGCATAACTGCTACGGAACTCCAGTTGGGCAAGACAACGGCGCAGCTTTCTAATGGCCTCGTTAAATAACGAGGCTGTGACAATGCCGTTCAATACCTAGCGCAAGAAGGAAAAGCGATAGCTTGTTCAGGCTAATGGAGGAAAAAACATAGTGGCTACGCGGCGGCGGGCACGCCGACCAGTACCTTCGCTCGCCGTGCCTTGCCGTAGAAATACAACGCGGACACCAGCGTGATCAGCATGCCGATGCCCGAGAGCGTCATCACGGTATCGGCGTAGAACGTGGCCCAGGACAGGCGCATGCCGCCGAACTCCTTCACCAGAATCACCAGCACGCTGCCCATGTAGCCGCTGCTGTCGGCGATGTACATGATGAAGCCCACGTTGCCACTGACGCGGAAGGTGGCAAGCATGCGTTCGAAGAAAGTGGCGTTATAAGGCACGTAGGCCAGATACAGGCCGAAACCGCTAAGGCCGATCCAGCCCACCGGTTCGATCAGGCCGTGCTCATGCAGGCAGGTGGCGCCGACGGCGATGGCAAAGCCGCCAAAGATCAATACATGGTTAAGCATCAGCGCTTTCAGATTGTCGCGCACGATCACGGTGAACGCAGTGATGATCAGCACGGCGATTGCGATCGGCACTTCGGTCTCGGCGAATACCGAGGCGTCGCCGCCGCGCCCCAGGTCGCTCCAGATCTCGGCGGCAAAGTTGTCGCGGAAATCGCGCGTAACCGTGAGTGCTATGTATGCCATCACGATCATTGCGATGCCGGGCAGGAAACGTGCCAGGAACGCACGCCGTGTCGCCGCATCCATCGGCACGCGCACGCTTCGCGCGGCGACGTCGGCGGCGTCGGGCGGCGGCAAGTGTTCCAGCACCCAGGTCGCCACGCCCATCGGTGCGATGAACAGCAGGCCAGTGATAAACGGCATCCAGCATTCACTGACGTGCCAGCTGACCATCAGCCACATGCCCACCGATTTTACGACGCCGGAACCGACGATAAAGCTGGCGCACATGCACGCGCCCATCAGCTCGGTGCCGCGGCGTCCTTCCAGATAGCCGAAGATCACGCCCCACACCATGCCCAACGGCAGGCCGTTGAGGAACAGGAACGGAATATTCCAGGGCGCGGGTACCAGCGCGAAGCCGAGCAGGGCGAGCCATGAGAAGCCGATCAGTCCGGCCAGCGTGCGGGCACGGCGCCGGCGCTGGATCTCCGCGATCCAGGTGATGCCGCGTACCTTGCTGAGCATGTAGCCCAGCACCTGCACGATCACCAGCCACACTTTGTAGTCGATGCCAGCCACCTGCATGCCGCCGAACGATGCCGCCGTGAACGGCTTGCGGAAGGCGTACATCGACGCATAGGCCAGGAATGCGGCAGTGCCGGCCAGCAGATTGATCGCCATGGGATGGCGGCGAATGCCTGATGAAAGCGCCACGAAAATCACCCGGAACCAGCCGATATCGGCAGTGCTGGGAGGGTGCTGGGCGCAGGTTACAGTGGCGTGGCAATCGCTAGGGATGCTCTGATCAATGCTACGTAGGCGTCACCAGCTCTGTCTGTTCGCAGACCATAGGTTCGTCGGTGCACGCGGGGAGGGTACATGGATGTACCCGGCTTTGAGGAGCGAGGAAGGCAGACTGGCTGTCTGTCG
>NZ_JADIKJ010000035.1:0-3002 GCF_044904675.1 Dyella jejuensis
AGCACCGACGAGAACGGCAACGTCACGCAATACGCCTACGATGCCGCCGGCAATGTGACCATGACGCAAGATGGAACCGGTGCCCGCACCTATACCGCCTACGATGCCTTGGGCCGCGCGGTAGCCACCGAAACGCCGCCGGTGCAAACGGCGACCACCACGCTCTCCAACATCACCTACACCGCCTACAACAACCTCAACCAGGCGGTGGCCAACGGCTATTTCCAGCTCAACGCGGCGGGTACGGCGCGCACGTCGATCGAGCAGGGGGCCTACATCCTCGACGCCAACGGCGATCGCCTGCAGTCCACGGACGGCATGGGCAATACCACCACCTATACCTACGACAGCCAGCACCGCGTGCTGACCAGCACCACGCCACTGAACGAAACCACGACCTATGGCTATGACGTCAACGGCAACCTGATCCGCCAAACGGATGCGGATGGCCACACGCAAAGCTGGACCTACAATTACTTCAAGCAGGTGTTGACGCACGTCGACGATAGTGGCGCTACCTATACCTACACCTACGATGCCGGCTCCGGCCTGCTGGTGAAGGAGACCAGCAACTGGACGGCCAATGGGCCGAGCAGCTCCGTAACGTCTACGCTCGACTTCAGCTACGACGCCGACGGCGCGCTCGCGCAGTTGAGCGAAACCGTCAACGGTGTCGCCTCCACCTACACCTATGGCTACGATGCCAACGGCAACGAAACGCTGGAGACAGATGACACCTACGACGGTACAGGTGCCGCGGTCGACACGCTAACCGTGATCACCTACGACAGCCACAACCGCCTGCAGGAAGTCACGGAAGAAAATGCGGCGGGTACCTCGGCCATCATGCGCACGGTGTATGTGTACGATGCCGACGGCAATCGCCGCGCCGTATTTAGCCGCAGCGCGTATGACAGCCAGGGCTCGGCCGCCGCGCCGATTGCCGCCACGCCGATACCGCTCACTACAGGCGTTCCGTCGCTTACTGCCGCATTGAGTAATCAGACGGTGCAGCCGGGCAGTGCGGTGAACTACACCATTCCTGCAGGGACGTTTAGCGATCCGCTCGGGATGGGCCTGACCTACACAGTTACCGGCTTGCCCAGTGGCGTGAGCTTCAACGCCAGCACGCAAACCTTTTCCGGCGCACCGCCAAGAAGTGCTGGCAACTACAGCGTCACTGTTACTGCCACCGATGTATTGGGACGCAGTGTCAGCAGCACCCTGACGATAAGCGTGCCGTTGGTTGCGCCCGTTTTTACGGCGGGGCCGACCAGTCACACGGTCTCCTACAACAGCGCATTCAGCTTTACGGAGCCTGGTGCAACCAGTCCCAATGGCCTGACTCCGGTGTATTCGGCGAGTTATTGGAACGGTTCGGCCTGGGTCGCCTTGCCTTCGTGGATCAGCTTCAACGCTAGCACGCTTACCTTCAGTGGCGAGCCGCCTATTGGCAGCGCAGGCACCTATACCTTGGTTGTATGGTCTTCGGTTACCGGCTCGGGGGCGGCGGCAAACCAATTCACCTTGACGGTACCAGCGCTTGCGGCCCCTGTTTTTACGGCTGGACCCAGCAACGAAAGCGTCACCACCTACCAGGCCTTCGGCTTTGCACAGCCAGCGGCTACCGATTCGCAGGGCTTTGCAGTGTCGTATTCGGCAGGCTATTACAATGGCTCGGCCTGGGTTGGGCTGCCTTCCTGGATCAGTTTCAACGCGAGCACCCTGGTATTCAGCGGTACGCCACCGATTGGAACCAGCGGCACGCTTACGCTGGCCGTATGGGCCACCGCGGCAGGGCAAACAACCGGCGCCGGCTTCACGCTGACCGTGAATGACCCCGCCGCCCCGACTTACAGCGGTCCCACTACCGTAACCTTTAGCAACAACACGCCAACAATTGTTTATGACGGGGCCTTCAAGGGAACCGGCCTGACCTATTCGATCAATACATCAGGAGTAAAGAAACCTTCGGGTGGCGATCAGCTGGGCGTCTCCGTAGATAGTTCGGGCGATCTAAAACTCACGGCATCGAATACCTCAGGAAAACCTTTCGGCGGTTCGGTCATCATTACCGCCACGGACTACCAGGGGCGTACGGTCATCACTACGATCGAGGTAGAGGTCAACCCTGGCGGGTTGGGCAATCCGGCGCAGGAAACGGTTGTCTCCGGCGCTACCTATTCCACGCCCGCCGCCACGCCTACGCCGCCCGCCCTCACGCCTACGCCCACACCCACGCCGTCATCCGTTGATACAACCGTGCTAGCGGTAACCCCGGATCTGCTGAAGCCACCCGGTGGAGAGGGCGGCGGTGTCAGTGGCACCGGTAGCGGCAGCACGCAGGTGCCCACTCCCACGCCCACGCCCACGCCGGGGCCCGCGCCTACCCCGACGTCCGGGCCGACCCCCACCCCCACGCCGGTTCCTACGCCCACGCCGGCCCCGTCTCCCACGCCCAATGTCGTGGCCGATTGGTATACCTACGATGCAGACGGCCGTGTGCTGGTGGCCAACGGCAGCTTGCAAAACGGGCAGGTCGTCTTCACCAGTGCGCTCAATTCGGGTGAAAACGCCTACGATGCGGCGGGCGACCTGACTGAATACACCTCGATCAACGCATCGAACCAGACGCTTTCGGAGAAAGCCTATTACGACGTGCTGGGCGACCAGACGCTGCTGCAAACGCAGACCACGACGGGCAGCGCGTTCGCCAACTACGAACTCAACACCTACGATGCGCAGGGTCGCCAGACCAGCCAGGTGCTTTACAACCTGCCGGGCAGCACCGAAGCGGGCACCTACAACGGCGCGGTGGTGAGCTTTAGCGATGCCGGCTGGGTGAGAAGCGACACGGTCTACACCTACAACGCGGATGGCGACCTGGTCGACCAGAGCGAATACGCCGAAACATCCGGACAAAGCCTGGTGAACCAGTACCAGACGGCCTCGGCGATCACCAGTTCGTATGGCGCGCAGGATCAGGCCACGCCGGGGCTGCC
>NZ_JADIKJ010000036.1:0-5437 GCF_044904675.1 Dyella jejuensis
ACCTACAACGCGGATGGCGACCTGGTCGACCAGAGCGAATACGCCGAAACATCCGGACAAAGCCTGGTGAACCAGTACCAGACGGCCTCGGCGATCACCAGTTCGTATGGCGCGCAGGATCAGGCCACGCCGGGGCTGCCCGCGTCGGTAGGCGCGGGCAGCGATGGCGCCCTGCAGCTGGCCGCCGAATACAGCTACGGTGCCATCTCGTCCGGCTATGGCTACGACGCGGACGGCAACCTGCTGGGCTACCGGGTCATTACGACGGGCGCAAGCACGGTAGACACCCCCGACAGCTCCGCAAGCACCAGCTATTTCCAGACCAGCTACGTGTGGCAAAACGCAGCCATGAGCAGCCAGACGGTGGAAACCACCAGCGGCCTCACGCAAACGAATACCGATACGTACAACGACCTGGGCGAGCTGGTGAGCAGCAGCGGAGGCATCAACAACACCACGCAAACCGACGCGATGGCCTATACCGCCGAAGGCCAGATCCTGCAGAAAACGACCACGCCCAGCGGCGGCGGCGCCACGGCCACGTACTCCTTGTACGCCCATCAACAGGAACTGGGCGGTGTGGATACCGCGGGCGTCATTGACGTGCTGGCCACCACCGGAGGATTCAGCAACGGGACCTTGGGCACGCAAAACTACACCGTGCACAACGGCGACACATTGGCCTCGATCGCCCAGGCCATCTACGGCGACAGCAACTACAGCTACATTCTTGCCCAGGCCAACGGCCTGGCCGCCGATAGCCAGCCGCCGGTGGGCATGGTGCTGAACATTCCCCAGGTCACCACCAGTGCCAATGCATCCAACACGTTCCAACCCTATGCCGCCAGCCTGCTCGCCAATGGCAGCGCGTCGGCATGCGAAACCACCGCGCAGATCGTGGCGGCCTCGGTGGAAGCGGTGTTGAACCAGCAGTCGGCGTTGGCGCAGACGGTCAAGCAGGTGGAACAGCAACAAGCGCAGGCAGCGGTGCAACAGCAGCAAGCCCAGCTGGAAGCATTGGCCGAAGCCATCCAAAAGAACTTTGGCGTATCTACCGGCGGTCCGATCAGTTATTCGCAGGCCCAGCGCACGCTCAGCAATTACTACATGGTGAGCACGGATGCGGCGATCAAGATGGCCCAGGCCAAGGCGAGCTATGGCCTCGGTGCGGGGGATGACCTGGATTCGAGCTTTGCCCCGGGTGAATACCTGGACGATGGCTACGACACCGCCATCACTGGCGACACGTCGGCAGGCGACGACGATGATTTCGGGGACGAGGGCTTGGGGGGAGACCTGGGTGATACGACGCCGAGCCTTGACGATTTGCTCAGTCAATTTGGCATCCCGGCACAGCCCCTGAATCTGGACAACACGGATGTGCTCGACAACGGCAGCCTTTATGACTCCGGTGCTGCGTCAACCGACCCGGGGCTAGACCAAAGTGCGAGCGATGATGGGCAGCAGGACGAACTTTATGACCCTAGTACTTCTTCGACCGACCTGGGACCAGACCAAAGTATGAGCGATGATGGGCCGCAGGACGAAGGGGATCAGTTCAGTATCCAGCTGAGTCCACTACCGAGCACCGATAGCGCGTTGCCGCCCCTTACTTCGAGCGTGGATATCAGCAGTGATTTGACGATAACGCCGATGNGGCAGGCGACGACGATGATTTCGGGGACGAGGGCTTGGGGGGAGACCTGGGTGATACGACGCCGAGCCTTGACGATTTGCTCAGTCAATTTGGCATCCCGGCACAGCCCCTGAACCTGGACAACACGGATGTGCTCGACAACGGCAGCCTTTATGACTCCGGTGCTGCGTCGACCGATCTTGTGCCGGCGATCTCTTCTGGCACATCGGGTTTGTTGCTGGACGATGGCTACCTGCAAAGCGTTGTTTCCGACTCGATGAACAACGTCTTGCTGGCCTACGCCAACAACAACCAAACGCCATCGAGCCCCGCCGATGGCTTGGCGAACACCGCCTCTACGGACGGTAGCCTGGTCAGCAGTATCGGCAACGTTACAGGCGCCTTGACCGGTGTGCCAGGCATCGGCGGTGCGGCGCAGGTGATTAGCGCCGTTGCGAATGGCGTCAACGCGCTATCGCAGGCGGTCAACTCAGGAAGCACCGATGGGTCGGCTGATGACAACCCCGCCTATACCGGCGCATCGAATGGAGCTTCCGATAGTCGGGTGGCACCGGCGTGGTCTTTTGAACCAAGCGGTACGCTTTCGATAGTCATGGGCGGTTTGACGACAGGTACGGATGATACGTCGCCGTCGAATGCGATTGATTTGTCCCCTATCGCATCTTCCCCGGCAGCCGGCAACACGATGCCGACCATTGCGATCGATGATTCCATGGGGCCACCGACCATAAGCGCGCCGGATATCGAACCGCTTACGTCAATGACCATCCAGGATGTCTTGCAGCCGCCTATCCTGCTGTCGCCGATATCCGCGCCCCCCTCGCTCGAGGCAAGTCCGTCCTTGGACTGGAGCTTCAACCTCGGCGCTCTAACGCCGATGCCGCAGATGATCGCTGCGCAGCAGATAAACTTCACCGCGACGTTGCCCAGGTCCAGTCTTCCACAGAGTGTGGATCCGGTGCCTAACGACTATGCTCCGCTGCCAGCGTTGCAGGATTCGACGCCTTCCTTACTGGCGCATCAGGTCCAACAACAGCAACTGGGTGCGGTGGGACTTTTCCTTTTAGGGACGGGCCTGCTTGCGGCCGGCCGGGAGGAGGGGCCGGAAGTGGTCGCTCCTGGCGACAATCCAGGGGCATTGGTGCCCGGTGGGATTCTGGCAGATGCCGCAGAGGTTAGTCCGATAAGTAGTGGGGAAGGTTTGTCGGAGGTGGTTGGTGGTAGTGTTCCAAGCAGTGGCTCTCAGATTTCTAACCTACGAACGATTAGTTCAGCAGAAGCAAATGCTCCATTCATAAGTGATGCTGCTACCGCTCAAGGCTGGCAGCCGCCATATGCTGATGGGCCTGGAGTTCGAACATTTACAACTGCGGATGATCTGCCTTTCGTGCGCCTGCATACTGAAGCAGACAATGCTCCGGGCGGCTTCCTTGTTCGTCAGGATGAAATTGCGCAACTCGGCAATGATCCTCAAGCTATCCAGAATTATCTCGGCCTGAAGGACACGCCGGCGTATATTTCCAATGTGAATGTTCCAGTAGGGACGCGCATGCAGGCAGGTATCATTGGTCCTCAACCGAATTTCGGCCTGTACACGAATAGTGGCATGCAGTACCAGTTGCTTGAACAAATTTCCACCTCTAGTTTCTACAACACAAGGCCCCTGCAGTGAAAACCATGATCAATGCCAATGAACAGATCATTGCGAAAATCCCTGTTGGTCAGTCGAGACAAGTTGTTCTTATCGACGTCGCCGGGAGGAAAGATATTTCCCCGGATGAGTCGAATGCGAACGTATATTGCATTGATGATCGCGGTGAAGTGATCTGGCAGATCAATGCGCCCCCATCGAATATAGGGAGGGACTCGTTTGTCTCTCTTCGGCAAACTTCTGAAGGTCTCCGCGCGGATCGATTCTTTGGAGGGGAGTTCATTGTGGATGCTGTAAACGGTATAGCCAGCGAGGTTGGTTGGCATAAGTAGTTGTTCCAAGCACGACAGTCGATACTGCGGCATCTGATATCCACCCTGACATCCTTGCCGCTCAACAAGATCAGATTAATTCTGGTTACAACCCAGATAACTGGACCATGACGACACTACCGAAAGGTAGCCTCGTATATGGTGGCCTGCCAGGTCAGTCCGCTTACTACACAACGGAGCAGACACTTCTGGATGGAAATTTTGATAGCGCGACCATATTTGACAGTCTTCAGGTGGCTCCGCATCCTGAGTTTGGTTACCGGCCTGAGATGGGCGTCTATCAAGTTTTGGAAGATACGCAGGTTCCA
Source organism: Dyella jejuensis (assembly GCF_044904675.1). NCBI lineage: Bacteria > Pseudomonadati > Pseudomonadota > Gammaproteobacteria > Lysobacterales > Rhodanobacteraceae > Dyella > Dyella jejuensis. Next base: position 3,949 of record NZ_JADIKJ010000036.1, read on the forward strand.
ACGGGTCAGGCTCTGGCAAACCCAGGTATTGGCTCGGGTGGAGCACAGTAATTCTTCTTCGGCAATTACGGAACGCAATTGCAACTAATCAATCGGATTCCTTTGGGGAAGTGAAATGAAGATCCAATCAGTTTCTATTGCGAGCGCCGTCCAAATTGCGATTGAAGAAGGAAATGCCGTAAAGGAAATTTCAGAAGTGTGGACAAAGGTCAATCAGGTGGTTCATATGACGGGTAAAATGTCTGCCGCCACGCGCCTAAGGATTAAGAGCGAAGTGCCAGCCCTTCGCCATTGGGAGTCAGCTGCGACTCCGCAAAATCCAGCTATCGAAGGATTCATGTCTGACCAGGATAAAGTCGGACTCTCCTTTCCAGGATAGCAATACAGATGTGACGCCCGCCTAGTGCGGGCGTTTTGTTGTTCCAAGCACAGGACCTACGCTTGACGCATATACGCAAGGCCTCGTAGATCAACTTCGTACTGCCACGCTGACAGGTGGTGATACGGCAACACCCGCAGGTGCTCTTGCCGATCTTTCCACGAACGTAAGTGGAGATGGTTCTCGCGTCGTTCTCGGACAATGGAATTCTGTGAACGGTGGATACATCAACGAGGCCCAGACGAATGGCGGCATCTGGTTCCAGACTCCCGATGGCGTCTATGAAGGGCTAACACAGGGGCTGTCAGCAGAGCAGGGCCGTGCTGTGGAACGTGAACCAGCAGTTCCTGCAGTCGAACTTGGAAAACGGTGTCTCCGAGTTCAACTTGTGGAATGAGACGCCAGAAGATGTCCCAATAAATAGGCCGAACAGCTATACAGCGTCCGAAGTGAATTACCTGCAGCAAAACGCAGGTCAGTTTGGTTATACCCGGCAAGGCAGTTCTTGGGTGAAGGGGCAATAATTTATGAAAAACGAATTTAACGATCTCGTTTCTTCGGTGCTTGGTGATTTTCTGTCAAAGCACGCTTTTCGCTTTGCCGAGTCTCGCAGCAATACTGGCGGCGATTTGGTAAGCGTTGTGTTTGAATCAGATCAATGCAAGCTAAGACTTTATGACTCAAGGCGAGCTGGCGAGGTGAATTGCCTCGTTGGCCGCTTAGATGCGTCCAACGAAAGCGATTGGACCGATAAGAGGAGCGGTTGGTATCACCTGCGTGGGCTTCTTGAAATCGGAAAGGGTTTGTCGCTAGAGGAACTGCAGAAGCTGGTTGGTCCGCCGGTGACCGATCGCAGGGAGCAGCTTGTACAACTGAGAGATCTACTGGATAGCGCATTTGAAAAAGCGCTGCTGAAGCTTCAAGAAAAAAGCTGCCTGATACGCACGCGAAAAATTTATAAGTTCCAAGCATGAACCGCCCCGGCTTTCGTGAAGGCTGTTTGGTTTAAGTCATGCTGGTTCAGCGGCTCGTGATTGCGCGAGTTGCCGATAGTAGTTTGCCTCGGCCTCCGCTGGCGGGATATAGCCGATTGGTGCAAGCAATCGCTGG
>NZ_JADIKJ010000037.1:0-4841 GCF_044904675.1 Dyella jejuensis
TGCCAGCCCCATCGGTCACGCTCAGCGTGTCGCCATAGGCATCCTGCACGGTGGTCATCGTCACGCCATCGGGCGTGGTCACGCTGCGGGTGTGCGTGGCGAGGTCGTCGTGGTAGGTGGTGGTGTTGCCCAGCGCATCGGTCTGCGTGAGCACGTTACCAAACGCATCGTAGGTGGTCTGGGTGCTGCGCGCGGCGCCCTGTACCAGCTGGCTGCTCGAGACCTGGCGGCCCAGGTTGTCGTAGCGGTATGTGATCGCGTTGCCGTTGCCGTCGGTGCGGCGGGTGACACGCCCGAAGGCATCGTAGGTGGCGCTNGTGGTCTGCGCGAGCGCGGTGCCGACGCCCTCGGTCTGGCTCAGCTGCTCGCCGCGGTTGTCGTAGGTGTCCTCGGTGATCGTGCTGTTGCCGGTACTGAGCGCCGTGCCCGGCTGGCTCAGCTGTTGCTGGATCTGGATCGCGTCGCCGAAGGCGTCGTAGCTGGTGGCGGTTTGATAGCCGTCGCCGTCGGTCACGCTGGCGACCTGGCCATCGAGCGTATAGGTGGCAGTCGTTGTGGCGTTGGCGTCGCCGTTGACCGTACCCAGTGCGGCGATCGCACTGGCCACTTGCGCGGCGGTGGCGCCGGTCGGATTGATCGAGCTCCCGCTGTTGCTGCCGCTGCTGAGCAGCGTCAGCGGGGCGGCATAGGTGGTGGTGCTGCTCACCTCGCCGAAGGCGTTGGTGGTGTAGGCCGTGACATTGCCCAGCGCATTGGGCGTGCCGCCGCCGGGTTGGCCCTGGATCGTGTACAGCACGTGGCCATCGGCGTCGTAGTAGGTCCAGGTGCTGTTGCCCTCGGCATCGGTCGCTTCGATGCGCTGACCGAGCGCGTTGTAGACGTACGTCGTCGTCGCACCGGTCGCATCGGTGGTGGTGAGGGCGTCGCCGAAGGCATCGTCGGTGACGCTACTGGTGCGGACGGCGCCCTGCCCGCTCACCGGCGTGACGGTGGTGCTCAGCACCTGCCCGACGCTGTTATAGGTGTCGGTGGTGACGGTGCCATCGGCCGCCGTGCTGCTGGCCACTTCGCCAGCGGCGTTATAAGTGACGCTGCTCTGCTCGCTGGCGGTGTTGCCGCCCATCAGGCCCACCAGGGTGGCGAGGCTTTCGGTGCCGGTCAGGGCACTGCATTGCGTGCTGGTCAACGCGGTGGCGTAGCGGGTCGTGGTCGTGGTGTCGGTGGTCTGGTCGTAGGCCGTGNTGGTGAGGTAGCCGTCGGCATCGATCTGGGCGACCACGCGACCGGCGCCATCGTAGTACGTGCGCGTGGTCTGGTCCTGCGCACTGCTCGTGAGGTCGGCCTGCAGTGCGTCCAGCGTGGGTGTGTCGCCCAGGCTGCTGAGCTGGCTGCCGGTCAGCGCGGTGGCGTAGGCGGTGCTGATGACCGCCTCGCCGGCCGCGTTGTAACCCCTCACCGTGACATAGCCCAGCGCATCCACCGTGGCGAGCGCATGACCGTCGGCGTCATAGATCGTCAGCGTGGTGCGGTTATCCACGTTGTTGACCAGATCGGCCTGTAGCGCAGCGAGCGTCGGTGCACTGCCCAAGGCACGGCGTTGGGCCAAGGTCAGCGCGGTGGCGTACTGCGTGGTCGACAGCACTTCGCCCACACCGTTGTACTGCGTGGTAGTGACGTTGCCGGCCGCATCAATGGCCGCCACCACCTCGCCCGCCGCGTTGTAGATCGTTGTAGTGGTGCGATCTGCATCACTAGTCGTCAGAAGCGTTTGTAACGTTGCAGGGGTTGGCGCTTCACTCAAGTTAGCCAATTGGCTAGCGGTCAACGGAATTGCATATTGCGTCGTACCGATGATGGATCCATCACCGTCGCGCTCATAGCCAGTGACGTTACCATCTGCATCGATGGTATAGGCCACGTCACCATCGGCGTCATAGAGGGAATAAGTAATGCTTCCTTCGGCATTGGCCGAGGCAACTTGATGACCCGCAGCATCGTAATCCGCTTCATTGGAAGCGACATCCGGCTGCGAAGTTACATTCTGTGAAAGAATCGCCTGAAGTTCCGATAGCGTTGGCGTAGCACTCAAGGCCGCCATCTGCGCTGCCGTCAGCGGCGTTGTATAAAGCTGCTGACCTTCAGACACACCAGAACTGCTTAAGTTATAGATCACCGCAAACTCCCCGGTGACAGACTTCACAGTCCCGTCCGCCATGGGGATGGCCACGGTTTGATAACTTACTTTCGCAACTTGCTGGCTTCCGGCGTAAATAGCAATGCTTTTCTGGTCATTCGCGCTCGGGGTGATCAGCGACTCAATCTGAGACAATGTTGGAGAAGCGCCCAAAGCGTCGATTTGAAGCGCGCTTAACGAATTAGCATAAGTCGTGACAGAACTTTGCTGACCATTATCATTATAAGTGTACAACGTAACGTAATTAGATCCGCCAGCCGCAGACGCTTCCCAGTTAACCGTCGCAACGGTAAGGCCGCTATTATTGACAACAGTTAAATAGTTAATGTCGTTAGCAGAGTTGACAATCAATGCCTGGACTTGCGCTAAAGATGGATCATTACCCAGCGAGGCAAGCTGTTCTGCTGACAATGGCGTAACATAGGTGGAACTACTCGCCATCGCGCCCGACGTCGCATATGACTCCAATGTAATGTAGTTGCCCGACGGCAGTGCGTTATTTGCGACGGACTGATAGCCAACAACCGCTACAGTACGATTATCACCATCAAGAACATCAATGGTTACCTGATCATCCAGGCTCGTTCCAAGCAGAGATTGGAGATTAGCCAACGTTGGTGTTTCCACCAATGATGCTATCTGTGTCGCGGTAAGAGTTTGCGCGTAGTTGCGAGTCACTACCGATGTTGCCGTTGTTATAACAGCCGTAGCTGTTCCGCTATCTACGTTAGTAAGCGACCCATATGAAGTCGATGCATCAACATATTCGCCCTCAAACACGATCTCCCCGCCATTATTATTCAAGCTAAGGGTCGTTACGCCCGCAGCACCTGCCGGAATGAGAGATTCCAACTGAGATAAAGTTGGTGGCGAACCGAATGCTGTTAATTGGGCGATTGAAATAGGGAACGAATAGGTCGTCGCCATATTTCCATTTGTCACGGTAAGAGAATTGTTAGATACCGTGGCATATGGCCCACCCTTAGACGCTTTAGTGCTGTAAAGGAAACTATCGAAATCTGTGGGAGAAATAAGCGATTGAAGTTCTTCCTGGGTAGGCGTGGCTGCAAGCGCCTCCATCTGCGAGGAAGTCAGCGGCGTCGCATAAGAAACCGAAATGCCGTTGACGACCATCGAAGCGAACTCGCCTGTCGTCGTATAGGGAGTACCATTTTCGCCATCGAAAGTCTGCGTCATATAAGCCACTGAGCCTACGACGGCTCCATCGTTAAAGATGGTCACAGTGCTTTGGTCTTCAGCGCCAGGGGTCACAAGCGCCTGTATTTGAGCCAAAGTCGGCGATAAGCCAAGTTGCTCTACTTGCGAAGGCGTTAACGGCGTTGCATATAACGTTGCACTGACTTGTTGCTGAGAGCTGTCATAGGTATAGAGCGTGACAAAATTTCCGGATACCGTCTGAACCTGCCCATTGGAATCAGTGACCTGGACTGTCTGGTATTGAATGGTGGCGACAGCCTGTCCAGTCGTGTTGGTCACAGAAATATCGGCTTGCGGCATGGAAGACTCCGCAGGCACGTCCACTGTCAACTGTGTCGTACTAACAATCTGCCCCGCACTGTTACGCACCTGCGTGGTGGTCAGGCCGCTGGCCTGGGTAATCACTAACGTGTCACTACTGCCGTTGTCGACATAGACGTAGCTGGTCAAGTTGCCCATCGGATCGGTCTTGCTGATCAGCCGGCCCAGCCCATCGTAGGCATAGCTGGTGGTCTGCAGTGTGCTGCGGTCCGCGCCAGTCTCGGTGCCGGTTTGTAAGAGGCGACCTTGCGCATCGTAGGTGGTGGTGGTGATCACCGTGCCGTCCGTCAACACACCGTTGCCGCTGGCGTCGACCGTGTCGTACTGGGTTTGCGTGGCCAGTTGGCCGCGCACGTCGTAGCTGTAGTCGGTGCGCGTGCTCTGGCTGAGCGTGCTTTGTACGGCGCTGCCTTGCACCCACGCCTGCAGCTCGGCCAGGGTCGGTGGGTTGCCCGGCGTGTTGCCGCCGGTGTTGTAGGTCGCGCCCAGGTACTGGCGGCTGGTGGTCAGTTCGTTGAGGCCATTGATCGTGCTGTAGTCGTTTTCGCTGACGTTCCCGAGTGGATCGATGGTGTAAGCCAACTGATCGTTGGCGGTGTAGACGTAGTAGGTGGTCTGGGCGCCGCTCGCGGCCACATAGCCACCCTGCCCGACCTCGCCCTGCGCCGGCACCGTGTAGGTGGTCTGGCTGGTGACCTGGTCGTCGGTGTTGTAGGTGTAGCTGACCGTGTTGCCGGCGCCGTCTTCCACGCTCAGCAGGTTGCCGCTGGCATCGTACTGATAGGCCGTCACCGCACCGTCCGGATCGGTGGCGGTCAGCAGATTGCCGTTGGCGTCGTAGGTATAGGTGGTGGTGGGCGACACGCCATTGACCGCCGGCGCCATCACGTTGGTAAGTTGGCCGGCCGCGTTGTACTGGTATTGGGTCGCGTTACCCAGCCCGTCGGTGACAGTGGTGCTGCCATTGCCGTAGCTGAGTGTGATGCTTTGCGCCGCCGCTCCGCTGCCGGTCGTCACACCGGTGACCTGCTCGTTCCCCTGCGCATCTTGCGTATAGGTATAGCTGACCGTGGTGCCGTCGCTCTGGGTGACCGAGGCGACCAGGTCG
>NZ_JADIKJ010000038.1:0-2771 GCF_044904675.1 Dyella jejuensis
AGGCTTCGTCCACGCTCCCTGGCGGTATTGGCTGGACAGCGCCGCAGCCCCACGTCTGCGCAATCTCGCGCACCCGCGATGCCGGTGTCAGCCGCAATGACGACAAGGCCGCGTCAGGGTTGGAGGTCACTTGTTCGAGCGTATAGGTGAAATGACTTCCCATACGCTCGATGCTGGAGAGGTCGAACAGGTCGGCATCGTATTCGATTCCAAAGAACAGATCCGGTCCCTCATCCTGCGCATACAGGCTCAGATCGAACTTGGCCACCGTGGCGACGTATTCCATGCGTTCGATATCCAGGCCCGGTACGCCACGCGCCGTACCGGTGCGTGGCATGCCCATGCTGAACATGATCTGGAACAACGGCGCATGCAGACCGCTGCGCTCCGGACTCATGCGGTCGACCACCTGTTCGAAGGTGATCTCCTGATTGTTCAGCGCATCCAGGTTGACATCTCGCACTTGCTTAAGAAAGTCGCGAAACGTTTCATCTGGTCTGCATCGCACACGCAGCGCCAATATATTCACGAAGCAACCGAAGAGAGCCTCCAACGGCTTCTCCAGGCGGTTCATCACCGGAGTACCCACGACGATGTCGGGGTGATCCGAATGACGGGCGAGCACGATCGAAAATGCCGCGTGCAGGAGCATGAAGAGCGTCGCGTTCGACTCATATGCAAATGTCTTCAGTGCTTCATATAACGAACGGTCGAGCATGAAACCGAAGCGCCCGGCAGGGTGCCTGGAATCGCTGCGGCGAGGACGATCCAGAGGCAATCCGTGTACGGGCGGCGCACCCCGCAACGAACGCTCCCAATAGGCCAGCTGACGAGCGGCTTCGCGGTCATGCATGCGTTCGCGCTGCCAAACTGCGTAATCACCATAGGTGATGGCGAGCGGAGGAGCCTGTACCTCGCGACCTTCCCGCATCGCTACATACCAAGGTACAAACTCCTTCTCGAGGACGAGCGTCGACCAACCATCCGCCGCGATATGCGGCATGGAGATCAGCAGAACGACCTCATTGTCTCGAAGACGAACAAGGGAAGCCCTGAACATGAGGTCATTGGACAGGTCGAAAGGTTTCGATGCATTTTCATGTACGACCTCGCTCAATCGCTGTTCGCGAGCCGTTTCGGGTATGTCCCGGAAATCGTGCACGGGCATGTGCAATCGAGCGTCGGATACGGGTACCTGGTGCACGGCGCCGTCTTCGCCTTCCTGCCGATAGACCATGCGTAAGGTTTCATGGCGATCTATCGACAGCTGTAGCGCCCGCCGGGCGATATCGGCATCGAAATCTCCGCGGATACGCAAGGCGGCGTACAAGTTGTACTGCTCGCCCAGCCGCGTAAGACGATCGATGAACCAGAAACGCTCCTGAGCCAATGACAGTGGAGCAGGCGATGCACGATCTGCCCTGGGGCGCAGCGGGCAGCGCTCGGCGCTGACGAACGGGGTATTGCCGGCAACCCAATCCATGATGGCCTGCTTGTTGTTACGGATGAGTCCTGCCATCTCGGCATCAATGGCGCCGGGACGCGAGCGCGTACGAAGCCCCCCATCCTCGACCGCGAACTGGATACCCTTGATGGCCGCCTGTTCGACGAACTCGCGTGCAGAAAACTCCGTCACCACTGCACTTCCTCCATATCTTCGATGCCGTCATCCGCGACGGCGTCGCGAATCCGCATTGCCATAGCATCCAAACTCAACGCATCAAACAGCTGCCGGTACGCCAAGTCGACGCCGAACTCACTACGGATCGAGGCTGTCATCCGAACCAGCAGCAATGAATGGCCGCCGAGTGCGAACAGGTCCGAGTGGCGACGGATACGTGCCACATCGATTTCCAGCAGTTCCGCCCAGATCGCCGCCAGCGCCTGTTCGACGCCCCCGGCAGGCGGGACGCCGTCGCTCCTCCCCGGCGAACTGGCCGGCATGCACCGGCTATCTCTCTCCAGCAGCGCGCGCACGTCCAGCTTGCCGTTGACCGTCGTGGGCAGCTGATCCAGTCGCATCAGCGTCGCCGGCACCATGTAGCTCGGCAACTTCGCCCGCAGCCGCTCCAGCAAGTCGTCCTCCCAGCTGGCCGCTACCGGGGCATCCATCGATGCCACCACGTAACCCACCAGGCGCAGTCCGCCGGCTCCCCCGCGCGCGATCACCGCCGCCGCGGCCACGCCCGGTTCCGTGCGCAGCGCCTGCGCCACTTCCTCCGGTTCCACGCGATAGCCGCGCACCTTCACCTGGCCGTCCAAACGCCCCAGGTATTCCAGCGAGCCATCCCCGCTCCAGCGCACCCGGTCGCCGCTGCGGTAGTAACGGCCCGCATGGCCCGCCACCGTCACGAAGCGCTCCGCCGTTTCCGCCTCGCGGCCCACGTATCCCCGCGCCACGCCGGCACCGCCGATGTACAGCTCGCCCGGCACGCCTTCGGGTTGCTCCTGGCCCTGGCGGTCCAGCACCAGGCAGCGCACATTCGCCATCGGCCGGCCGATCCGCGGCAGCGGACCTTCGATGCGCGCCATCGTCGCGTCCACCGTCGTCTCCGTCGGCCCGTAGGCGTTCAGCGCACCCTCGGCACGTCCCGCGTAGTGCGCCGCGATGCGTCCCCACAGCGTCGCGCCGATCGCCTCGCCGCCGATCACCACGGACGGCAGCGGTGCGCCCTGCACTTCCAGCAACGCCTCGACCTGCAACGGCGTGGCGTCCAGCACCTGGATCGATTCGCGCGCCAGGTACGCACGCAGTTGCATCGGATCCCGGC
>NZ_JADIKJ010000039.1:0-3026 GCF_044904675.1 Dyella jejuensis
CGCTGACAGCCAAAACCACCTCGTGGCCAGTAGCGCGATAGGCACGCGCCATGGCGAGCATGGAACCGAGGTGCCCCCAGTTATTTGCGAATTCGCCAGCTATAAGAACTCGCCCTTTACCTTGCGGATTCGGCGTGTCGTTCGACTCAAAGCGAGACTGTTGACTTCGCACTAGATCATCCTTTGCTTGCCGCATTGCTTCCTCTTTCCCTTAGCCAGCCTGACGTGCCGACGTGCTTCTCACTTGCGATGGTGTTGTTCTACCTGCCCGCATCGTTACACCCGCTAAGGCGACCAGCAGCGTCCAGCACCGGGCATCGGGCAAATTCATCCCGCTGCAGCGCGAACTCGATGGAGTGTTTGCCGAGGCTGTTTTGTGCCGAACGAACCGAATCGATTGATCAAGGCACGCATACCAGTAACGCCATCAGCACAAGGCCATGGGCGCTTCTGGTGCAGGGTCAACGCAATCGGCGAGGCGCTCGGGCGGGAAAAGACGTGTCCTGTGGAGGACGGCAGAAGATCACCATGACAACTCCTTGTATCCGTGTGAATGCAGTCTCGAGTTTTGGCCGTACGACTTCTTCTTCGTCGCGCAGGGCTACGTTGCAGCCCGTTTAGCGCCACAGTCGATGATTAACGCCTTAGGAGTCAGTAAAGAGGCGACGCGGCATCACGTCGGCAAGAGAGCCGCTCTTTCCGAGATCTAACATCCGTTCATCCCCCACTCCCCCGCGGCAAGCATACCCTTCATGGACGTACAGCCCGCATGGAGTCTACCCATCCCTAGATGGTGAAAGTCAACATGCAAGATTTTGTGACGCACGGGATGTGATCGAACAGGCGTTGCTACTCAGCAGTGGTGCGCGAGCCGAATAGATGGAAAGCATCACGCTCATGGATTTTCACCCTTGGCTATAGAGAGGTAGTTTGACCCAATTTTTGTAAAACTCACGATCAAGGCTGAAAAAATCAAAGCCGCCATCGCGATCGAAAAAGCGCTATCATAGAGCCATGAATTAATGCACTGCTCGGGAGATTGAAAAAATATTTTCTCACTCGATGAATTAATACTCATTGCTAATGCCATGTAACCCGATATCGTTTTCAAATGAACAAAATCCACCGTAAGTATAGCCCCCTTCGGCACGGCATTTAGTTGTCCAAGACATGCATCCTCATCTAGAGCGCTCACTCTACAATTGAGAAGTTTGTTGTCCAGCCAAGTAGCATTACCTCCTCGAGAAGCGCGATTATATCTATATCTTCCTGTCACCTCGTAATGATGATTGAAATCACCTGCCGAAGGGATTGGCGCATAGTGACAAATAACTAACGCAAGCACTGCAAAAGAGAGAACAAAAGAACCAATGCCTAAAAACAGATATTTGACGGCAGAATTTCTCATGAATTAAATTCCATCGATGCCTGACAGATTTTCGAATTTGGCCACAATATCGGCTACGTCACCGGTTACGCCAGCGACATCAAGAATACGACCCAAAACTTTCCCCATAAAAGTCTTGGATGCGGCAACTTCATCGAGAAATGCAACAGCATTGCGAAGAACCTTATAGCCATCAATCCTTAGCTGATCAGGCGTCTTTTTATCTGCAATATCCTCGCACAAAGCTACGGAGTTCAGGCCTAATGCAGCAAACGAGGAAATAATACTTCCATTCCCCTCTTCGGATGAAAAATTCTCGAACCATGTCAAGGCGCTCATGTCATCTTATTCCTTGTAAGATAAATGTGAGTGACGCCCACGACGACAAGTGCAATAATCAATGAATAGCTTGAAAAATAGAAATTGTTCTGACTTTTCCATGCACTCATGTACTGAAGAGGCGTTTGACTAAACAATTCCTTACCCGAAGATTTAACATTCATTGCCACCGGAACAGTGCCGTCTATTGTTTTTAAATTTACAAACTTCAATGTAATTGGCGCCTGTTGTGGCAGTCCATTTATATATCCCACACAACTATAATAACCAAGAGCCCCACCGCCACAATAGAACCGCTTATTGTTCACCCATGTAGAATTACCGCCACGAGAGCCGTGAGAGTATGTGTAGGTGCCAATCACCTCTAAAGGATGGCTAAGATCCTTAATGGCCGGCATCGGCAGGCAGTACGAAACAACCAACGCTTGAATGCCAAAGAATGCTGCAAAGGAGGCGACTCCTAACAGGAGGTAGTTGGTTGCTGAAACTCTCATGACATATATCCTCCAAGCATTTTGTTCAGATGCCTAATGAATCATAATTGGCAGCTGAAATCCTTGCGGCACGCCCTGCCCCTGCATTTTGGTCTCCAGCAATACGGGAGGCATTATTTTCAAATTGAGTTGCCATATACTTCGTGGCAATCCGTATGGCCGCCTGCCTGTGCTTCGAATTGTCCAGTAACTCGCTGATGTCCTGAGCAATGCGCTCCACGTCTCCCCCATCAGCTATCTTGGCCGCTCCGCTTCGTTCCAGCACATGAGCAACTTTGTGTTGCTCCAACGTGCGCGGAACCGAAAAAATCGGCAGGCCAACAAGTAACGCCGTCGTCGTGGTCGACACGCCACCGGTAACAACAAGGCTAGCTTGAGGCAATAGGAAAGCCAGCTCCAGCGGTTGTGCATAAAAGGTGATTCTGTCAAAGCGCCCTGGCCAATGCCGCGGGCAGCCAGGCATCACGCAGAGCACCTCGCCTTCAAGGTCATTCAGTGCCTGCAAAACGCTTTCGCAGGCAGGCGCTTGCGGGTGCAGGTACGCAAATATGCGTGTACCTGCACCCGTACTTTTCCAACCAGTTCGATAAACCTTGGACAGCGTGAATATCGGCCCGACGTACTGTTGCGGAGGACGTGGACCAAATGGATCCAGCTCCGGCAACGTAGTAAGTCGTACGTCTTTTGCGGTGAAAAGTTCTCCCAAAAACTCGAGATCCGGCTGTTGGAATCGCCTTAGAATCGAGTTGATGTTTTCCACGACCTCCGCCTCCCGAATCACTGCAAGCTCTTGCTCAGGGAGATCG
>NZ_JADIKJ010000003.1:0-238854 GCF_044904675.1 Dyella jejuensis
CGCCGCCGGCGTTGGCGCCGAGTCTCACGCCGGTCACGGGTTGGCCGTCGGCGCCCACGACCGTGTTGTGGATGGTTGGCGCGCTGATGTCGAGGGCGTGGCCGGCGCTCAGGTGCGCATCGGCACCGGGGCCGACGGCGTAGGTGAGCCAGCCGGGCATGTGCCCGCTGCCCAGCGCGAGCGTATCGGTCAGCGTCTGGCTGCCGTAGCTCATCCACGGGCCGTCGATCCATTCGCGATGGGGATCGTTCACCAGTTGCTGCGTCGCCGATTGGTCGTCGAGGGTGGTGAGGACCGTGCCGGTGGGCACCCAGGCGATGTTCTGCACGGTGTCGGGGCCGACGGCGCCGCCGCCCGCGTTGCCATCCTGGCCGTTGATGATCAGGTCGTTGCCGGCGGCGATCGTCGATTTATCGTTGAGCACCGAACCGTGGAGCGTGATGCTGCCACCGGCCAGCAGGCGACTTTCGGCGCTGGTGGCGGTGATGTGCGTGACGGACGTCAGGGTGGTGGTGTAGACGCCCTGGAAGGTGTCGGGGTAGCCCACGCCATGGGGATAGCCGGCGCAACGCTGGGTGTCGGTGCTGGCGTTGAGGTGGTCGCAGAAGGCGTGGGCGAGGTCGGCTTCCTGGCCGTCGATGACCTGGCTGGCGTCGACGTAGGGCGGCCGGTGGGTGGGATCGGTGTCGTTCCACAGATAGCGCGCGAGCGTCGTGGTGAGGGTGTTGTGGGCTTGTTCTTCCGGCGTGAGGTCATACACGTCCGTCTGGAACACCCGCCGCTGGTTGGTGAACTGGTTCGTGGCGATGACGATATCGCCGCCGGCTTCGATGTCGCCGGAGCGGTTGGTGACCGAATCGCTGCGCGTACCGGCGGCATCGGCGGCGAGGGTGAGGTCGCCCAGGCTGTAGAGCAGGGCGTCGCGGTTGAGCAGGTCGCCGCTGACGTAGAGGTTGAGCTGGGTGACGGCGGCGATCAGGCCGCTTTGATAGGGGGTGTTGTCGGTGGCCGTGCCGAGGTCGGCGCCGTTGGTGAGGGTCCTCGCATGTACCGTGATGGCATTGCCGATCACGGTGCCGGTGTTGGTGAGGTCGCCGGCGTTGAGCGTGACGGTGTCGCCTTCGATGCGGCCTTCGTTGGTTTGGGTGGCGGCGGTGAGGGTGGTGGTGGCGCTGTTGATCGCGGCGCCCGCCTGGTTGTCGAGGCTGTTGGCGGTGAGGGTCAGCGCACCCGCGCTTTGCAGGGTGGCGCCCGCGGCGTTGGTGAAGGCGCCGCCGAGGGTGACGGTGAAGTCGTTGTTGGCGAACAGGGTGTTGCCGGCCGGGTTAATGTAGTCGCCCGCCAGGGCGAGCGAGAGGTCGTTGCCGGCGCGCAAACGGCCCACGCCATCGAAGTGACCCAACTGCGCGGCGACGTCATGGTTGGACGCGAGATCGCCGCCGTCGTTGTGCACGGTGTCCAGGGTGAGGGTGAGATCGCCGCCCGCGCCGATCGAGCCGTGGGTGTTGTCCAGCGTGGCGGTGGCGGTGGTCCAGGTCAGGTGGCCGGCGCTGTAGAGCGTGCCGCTGTTATTGCTGAGCGCGTCGCTTTGCAGCGCGAAGCTGCCGCCGCTGACCAGGGTGCCCCCTGCGTTGACGACTTGCGCGGCGTTGAGCGTGACGTCGCCCTGGCCGCCCAGTGTGCCGCGGGTATTGTCGAGGCTACCGGTCACGTTGACGGTGGTCGTGCCGTTATCGGTATTGGCGATACGGCCGCCCTGGTTGCTGAGCGATGCGGCGTCGAGCGTCAGCGTGGCGTCGCCCTGGCCGGTACCGGCTTCGAGCGCGCCGTTGTCATTGGCCAGCGCGCCGCCGAGGTGGGCGTTGAGGCTTCCTTGCGCGTGCATGGCCCCCGTGTTGCTCGCATCGCCTTGCGTGGTGAGGGTCAGGTCGCTGCCGGCATAGACCTGTCCGGCGTTGCTGAGCGTGCCGGCATGGAGATGGACAGCGGCGTTGCTGCCGAGGAAGCCACCGATACCGTTGGTGAGCGCTTGCCAGACCGTAAGATCGAGGTTGCCATCCAGCGCCTTGATCTGGCCGTTGCCGTTATCGAGCGTGTTGGCGATCAGTTGCGCCTGATGGGCTTGCAGCACACCGTTTGGATTGATGAGCGATCCGGTGAATTGCCCTTGCAGACGCTGGGCCACCACCGTGCCGCCGGTGTTGTCGAGATCACTGCCGGCAAGCGTCGCGTTGCCCGCCACGCTGAGCGTGCCGTCCTGGTTGCGGGCTGTTCGCGCGGTGAGGGCGAGGTCGCCATTGCCGAGGATTTGCCCTTGATCGTTGGTGAGCGTACCGGTGGTGATCGCCAGCGTGCCGGTGCCCGCCTGCTCGATCGCCCCGCCGGTGTTGTCGATGGCATGGGCGTTGATGGCGACGGTATCGGCATTCGCTATCCAGGTGCCGTGCGTGTTATCCAGCAGGCCGCCGATCCGCACGCTCATCGGGCCGCTGCCGGTTTGCATCACGCTGCCGTAGGCGTTGCGCCAATCGCCCGCCGCTTGCGCATCGAGCTGGGCGGCTTGCAGCGTGCCGCCGCTGTTGTCCACGGTGCCGGCGCTGTGCACGGTGAGCGCACCGTCCGTGGCGAGGGTGGCCTTCGCGTGATCGATATCGCCCGCGGTGCTGACGAGGGCGACGTCACCGCCGGCGCGGGTTTGCGCCCCGGACAGGTCCAGCGCGCTGCCTTGCAGGGTGATCGCGCCGCTGGCGAGATGGCTGCCGGTGGACGACAGCGCACCGGCCGTGACGACGCTCAACGCCGCGTTACCCTGCAGGGTGCCGTCGCGGGCGACACCGGCACCCAGCGTGCCGGTGGAGGCCAGTTGCTGCGCGCGCACGCTGGCCTCGTTGGCGGCGGCGATCACGCCGGCATGACTCACCGCGCCGGCGCTTTGCATCGCAAGGTCGCCGCCGCTGTAGACGGTGCCGGTGTTGGTGATGTCGCCGGTACTTTGCACGGTCATGCTGCCGGCCGATTGCAGCGCGCCGCTGTTGTTCAAGGCGCTGCCGGTGAGGGCGAGGTGGCCGGCCGAAGAGGTGGTGCCGGTCAATTGCAGCTGGCCGGCTTCATCGATGGTGAAGTCGCCGCTTTGCGTGGCCAGTTCGCCGGCATTGCGCATGCCCAGGCCCGCTTCGGTGCCGATCAGGTGGATGGTGTTGGCGTACATGCCGCCCAGCGTGGCCACGTCGATGCTTACCGTCGGCGCCTCGCCGGTGCCCGCTATCGCCTGCGTGGACAGATCGCTATAGCCGACCTGGTTGGCGCCGGTGATGACGTTGAGGTGATGGGCCCACACCTTGCCGCTGACGCTGAGGCTGCGCGTGATCAGGTCAAGGCGATCGATGTGGGAGGCATTCAAGCCCTCGCCGTCGATGCGGATGTGGCCGCCACCGGTGCGCAGCCCGCTGAGCGATCCATCGGCGCCGAAGCTGGGCGTACCGGTGGTCAACGTCGCACGGTTCGTGTTGATGAAGCCGCCGCCGTTGACCGAAATCCCGTTGGGATTGGCGATGATGACATCGGCCGCCTGGCCGGCCACTTCCGTATAGCCGCGCAGGGAGGTGGGCTGGAGCGAGGTGACTTCGTTGACGATCACCTTTGCCGCCTGGCCGGCCCGGTAGTGGGGATTGCCGACGATATAGCCGCCCAATTGCGTGGCCGAGACGCCGGCGGCGTTGTTGAGGATCAGGCCCTGTTTGTCGACGTTGAACTGCTGGTAGGGGTTATGCGACACGCCCGCCGCCGAAGGCGCCACGAGGTTCACCACCGGCACGCCGTTGCCGGCCGCACCGATGCCGGGGCGGTGCGCGCCGGCGTTGGGGTCGGCGACGACCTGGGCCTGCACGGTCCACGGCGAGCCCAGCAGGGCGGCGATCACAGCGGCACTGAGTGCGCGCCGGGAAAGGGAGAACGAGGAAGCCTGCGTAAAGGGGCGGTGCATGCTGTCTGTCCTTGACGGTAGGGCCGGCGTTGCTCGTGACCGGAGCGCTTATCCCCCATGGATAAGCCCGCATCATCCAAGACCTGCGGCGTCGTTTGTCTCGCATCGGCTTGCCATACCCCGCGCAAGCCGTGGGTCAACACCATAGTGGCAACCACGGTTGCTGACGCACGCCTGACAGAAAGATAGACGTTACTTACATACGCTTGAGAGTTCTGCTGGCAACCAGGCTTGTGCGGTGCATGACGGCGCACGGAGTGGTTGCTCATGGCACGTGTTGAACGGCCTGGAACGCCGCACACATGCGCTTTCCGGCATTCGCGACTTAGTCGGAGCAGCCACGGTGTGCGTCGCGAATCGCTTGCAACAGCGTTCTCCCAGCATCGGCGAGGCAGCCCTCGTTGCGAATCACCATGCTGCCTGCGGGTGTCGGATAAGCGTGCATGCGGATCAGGCGTTCGGCGATATCCGCTTCGCTTTCCCGCCCGCGCGCCGCGAGCCGGCGGGCGATGGCTTGCGCACCGGCGGTGATCAGCACCGGCGTCAAGGCGGGAAAGCGCTGGCATGCCTGCGGGTATGCACCACGCGAACCGTTCACCAGCACATCGGCACCGCGGGCCAGCCAATGCGTGACTTCGCTGCCGATGCCGTAGTGCAGTCCGTGCGCCTGCCAGGTGAGCGCGAACAGGCCGCGCTGTTCGCGCCATTGGAATTCCAGCTCGCTCAATGCCAGGTGGTTCTCGCCGCCTGCCTGCGCGGGACGGGTGATGTAACGATGCGCGCACAGCACGCCATGGGCGAGGCCGTGTTCGCGTACCCAGCCAAGCACGCTGTCCTTGCCGGCGCCGGACGGGCCCATGACGTAATACAGGCAGCCCGCGCTCATGTCGTGCGTCCCAGCGGCACACGCTCGACCGGTTCGAACGCCGCGCCGGGTTCGCGTTCGCGGCAGAGGGTAAGCGCGTCGATATGCGCGCCGTGCAGCGACGCCAGCCTGGGTGAAAGCCATTCCCGCAGCGCTTGTTCTTCGATGCTGTCGGCAGGCGCCGACAAGGTCATGTGGAAACGATAGCGATCGAGCACATAGGGATAACCGAACTGGCGAAACAGTGCGAGCTCGACTTCATCCAGCCCGGTCGCCCGACGCTGCCATGCCGATGCATCCAGTGGCGCACGCAGTGGCGCCAGGCTGCGCACGCAACGTTCGGCCAGCGCCGACATGGAGCCCGTATCCGTCGAGGGACGCAAGGCAAGAAAGCCAGCCAGGCGCTTGAGCCGCAAGGACAGCAGGAAGGGCGCGGACTGGTGCGCGATATCGACGACGCGCTGGCGAAAGGCATCGTAACCCACGCCGTCGACCAGCGCGCCGGGCGCCACGATTGTCGCGTGCCATCCGTAGCGCCGCACTGCCGCCAGCAAACTGTTGAAGCGCCCCGGCGCAATGCCCGGTATGCATGCGGTAGCCAGCCACTCGCGGCCGAAGGCAGCCAGCTCGCTGTCCGCGGCGGGGCAGTAATACACGGCGTAACGCATCAATGATCCGCCATCAGCACGAGTTGCACCCAGTCGCCGGAGAAGCGCGTGATGCCATATTGCACCGGCGCGCCACGCGGATCGGCATTGATCGACTGTACGTAAAGCACTGGCCGGTTCGCCGCCTGCTTCATCAAGCGCGCGGTGGTCGGATCGGGCAGGCGTGCGGACACGCGGGTGTGCTTGCGCTCATAGTCGGTTACGCCGAACTCGCTGAGCGTGCGCGTCACCGATTGGGTACGCCGATAGACCGATGGCAGGCCGGTGAAGCGCGCAGCCGGAAAATAGGCGGTGCTGTAGTCGACGATGTGTCCGTCGGCACGGCTCAGCGTTTCGATGCGATAGGCATATTCGTGGCGGTTCAGCCCCAGTGCCTGCGCTACCTGCGGCGGCGGTATCTCGCGGGCGTCCTCCAGGTATTCGATATCGGCCTCGACATTGAGGTTGCGCATGTTCTGGGTAAAGCGGGTGCGCCGGCTGATCGGATAATCCAGCGTGTGCTCTTGCACGAAAGTACCGCGGCCCTGTTCGGTGCGGACCAGGTTGCGCTGTTCCAGCGCGGCGATGGCACGGCGCACGGTGTGCCGGTTGACGTTGAAACGTCCGGCCAATTCTTGCGCGGAAGGCAGCTGTTCGCCCTGGCGCAGCAGTCCCTTGAGGATGTCCGCCGCGAGGATGCCGCTGATCTGGCTCCACAAGGCAACACCCCGTCCTCGTTCGATCTCGCTCATACCGCGTCCTCAACCTGTCTATTCGCCGTCATGGCAGCGGCACGGAGGCCTGCTGGAATGGTTTCCCGACGGGCGTCCCCGCACGCCCGGGTCTGTCTAGATAACTAGACATTTGTGACAAGCCTAGGAACACCCATGGACACCTCCCCTCACTTGGCGCGCGCGCAATGGATGTCGCTGCTGGCGCAGGCCGATCCGGCCGAGCTGGCCGCGGCGATGGGCGCCTTCGCGCCGTCCGCCGACGCGGCCTGGCTGCGACCCGCGCAAACCGGCCTCTACATGCTGCGCTGCCGCATCGGCGGCAGCGGCCCGCAGTTCAATGTCGGCGAGGTTACGGTCACCCGCTGCAGCGTGCAGCTTGGCCAGCACATCGGCCATGCCTGGGTGCGCGGCAGTCATTCGCGCCACGCCGAACTGGCGGCCCTCGCCGATGCGTTGCTGCAGGATCCCGCCCGGCACGCACACCTGCGCATGCAGGTGATCGAGCCGCTGCGCCGTTCGCTGCACGCGCGCCGTGACGCGGCCAGCCGCAAGGCGGCCGCGAGCAAGGTGGAATTCTTTACCGTGGTGCGGGGCGAGTGATGCTGGCCGCCTTTGCCGATCCGGTCTTCGACAGCCAGCGCGTCTTCCGCCAATTGCTGCAGGCGATGGCACGCCCGGCCCTGCCACGCGCGCTGCCGGTGCTGCCGCCCGCGCCCGCGCCGGTAACCTCGGCCGCGATGGCAATCGTGCTCACGCTGTGTGATGCCACCACTTGCATATGGCTGCAGCAGCCGTCCGACGAGGTAGCGCGCCACCTGCGCTTCCATGCCGGCGTGAAGCTGGTGGACAACCCGCAAGACGCCGACTTCGCATTGATTACCGATCCCATGGCGATGCCGCCGCTGGCCGCCTTTGCACGTGGCGAGCTGCGTTATCCGGATCGTTCCGCCAGCCTGATCGTGCAATTGCCCGGCTTTCGTGGCGACGCGGGCCTGCGCTTTGCCGGCCCGGGCATTCCCGATATCCGCACGCTAGCCCCCACCGGCTTGTCCGCGAACTTCTGGACGCAACGCGCCGCGCTGTCGGCGCAGTTGCCGCTGGGGATCGACTTGTATTTCGTCACGGCGGAACACGTGGCGGCGCTGCCGCGCACCACCCGCTGGCTGGAGGACTGAATGTACGTAGCCGTGAAAGGCGGCGAGCAGGCGATCGCCCGTTCGCTGGAACTGTTGGCCGAGGCGCGACGCGGCGATGTCGCCGTGCCCGCGCTCGAACTCGCGCAGATTCGCGAGCAGTTGCGCCTGGGCGTGGCCCGCGTGATGCAGGAAGGCTCGCTGTACGACGAAGAACTGGCCGCCCTGGCAATCCGGCAGGCCGCGGGTGACATGCTGGAAGCGATTTTCCTGTTGCGTGCCTATCGCACCACCCTGCCGCGCTTCGGATACAGCCAGCCGCTGGACACCACCGCGATGCGAGTGCGGCGCCGCGTATCGGGCACATTCAAGGATATTCCTGGCGGCCAGGTATTGGGGCCGACCTACGACTACACCCAGCGCCTGCTCGATTTCGATGCCCGCCAGCCGGCGCAGGTCGCCTGCGCCGATGCGCCGTTGCCGGCGAACATGCCGCGCGTGCTGGATTTGCTCGATGCCGAAGCACTGATCGAACCCATCGAGCCAGGCAACGATCCCGAACCGATCGACTTGACCCGCGAACCGCTGACGTTCCCGGCCGATCGCGCCGCCCGTTTGCAAAACCTCGCGCGCGGTGACGAAGGCTTCTTGCTCGGCATGGCCTATTCCACCCAGCGCGGTTATGCCGAGAGCCACCCATTTGCCGGCGAGATCCGCATGGGCGAGGTAGACGTGTGGGTATGTCCCGAAGAACTGGGCTTTGCGATCGAGATCGGCAGCATCACGCTCACCGAATGCCAGATGATCAACCAGTTCCAGGGCGGCAACGGCGTGCCGCCGCAATTCACGCGCGGCTATGGCCTGGCCATGGGCGAAGGCGAGCGCAAGGCCATGGCGATGGCACTGGTGGATCGTGCCCTGCGTTGCGATGAGTTGGCCGAGTCCAACGATGCTCCGGCGCAAAACCAGGAATTCGTGCTGTCGCATTCGGACAGCGTGGAAGCCTCCGGCTTCGTGCAGCATTTGAAGCTGCCGCATTACGTGGACTTCCAGGCGGAACTGTCGCTGTTGCGCACGCTGGCCGCGCGGCATCACGAGGACACGGATGACACGCCGCTTTGCAAGCACGGAGGCGCGCGCCCATGAACCGACATTACAACTTCGCTTTCCTGGACGAAGACACCAAGCGCATGCTGCGCCGCGCACTGTTGAAAGCCGTGGCGATTCCCGGCTACCAGGTGCCGTTTGGCAGCCGCGAGATGCCGCTGCCTTATGGCTGGGGCACCGGCGGCATCCAGGTGACCGCGGCCCTGCTCGGCCCCGACGATGTGTTGAAGGTGATCGACCAAGGTGCGGACGACACGACCAATGCGGTGAATATCCGCCGATTTTTCGCGCGTGTCGCCGGCGTGGCCACCACCGAACGTACCGCCGACGCCACCCTGGTCCAGACCCGCCACCGCATTCCTGAAACACAGCTGCGGGATGATCAGATTCTGGTGTTCCAGGTGCCCGAGCCCGAACCGTTGCGCACCCTGGAACCCCGCGAAGCCGAGACGCGCACCCTGCACGCCCTGGCCGACTACGGACTCATGCACGTGAAGTTGTACGAAGACATTGCCCAATACGGACACATCGCCACCAGTTATGACTATCCGGTCATGGTTGACGGACGGTTTCTGACCTCGCCGTCGCCGATTCCGAAGTTCGACAATCCCAAGCTGGATAACTCGCCCGCCTTGATGTTGTTCGGCGCGGGGCGCGAGAAACGCCTGTACGCGATTCCGCCCTACACGCGCGTGGAAAGCCTGGCTTTTGACGATCATCCGTTCGAGATCCAGCGCTGGGAACATCAATGCGAACTGTGCGGTTCGAACGAAAGCTATCTGGATGAAGTGGTCGTCGACGATCGCGGCAAGCGCATATTCGTCTGCTCCGACACTGATTTTTGCGGTAGCCGCCGCACGGAGGCTCAACCATGAGCGCGCTGAAATCTGCCGCCTCTCCCCTGTGGGGAGAGGGTCGGAGTGAGGGGCTGGTGCTCGCGGCATCGCCTAATAACGCAGCGGGTGCAGCTTTGGCAGTTGCGCGATCTAGATGGTCGCGAACAAGTGTTTCCCGCTCCGCTCGACCCCTCACCCCAGCCCTCTCCCCAGAGGAGAGAGGGGATAAGGGCAGCGTCTGTTACCAACCATTCCTGCGCAATACGAGGTCCGCATGAGCGCGCTGCTGCAAGTACGCGGCCTTAGCCGCCATTACGGGCAACGCATCGGCTGCGAGGATGTCAGCTTCGATCTGCATCCGGGCGAGTTGCTGTGCATTGTCGGCGAGTCGGGTTCGGGCAAATCCACCTTGCTCAATACGATCGCCGCGCAATTGGCGCCCACTGCGGGCAGCGTGCGTTATCGCCAGCGCAATGGCGAGTGGCTGGCACTGGAAAGCCTGGACGACGCCGGCCGCCGGCACCTGGTGCGCGAGGAATGGGGCTTCGTAACGCAGAATCCGCGCGATGGCCTGCGACTGAATGTGAGTGCCGGCGCCAATGTCGCCGAACGCCTGATGGCCCTTGGCATGCGCCATTACGGCCAATTGCGCGGCATCGCGCGCGGCTGGCTGGAACGTGTGGAGATCGATGCCCATCGCATCGACGATGCGCCCGCCGGATTTTCCGGCGGCATGCAACAGCGCCTGCAGATTGCGCGCGCACTGGTAACCCAGCCACGGCTGGTGTTCATGGACGAGCCGACCGCCGGCCTCGATGTCTCGGTGCAGGCACGTATTCTCGATCTGCTGCGCCGGCTGGTGAACGAGCTGGGCCTGGCTGCGGTGATGGTGACGCATGACCTGGCCGTGGCGCGGCTGCTCGCCGCGCGCACGATGGTGATGCAGGGTGGCCGCGTGGTCGAGACCGGCCTCACCGACCAAATTCTCGATGACCCGCAACACCCCTACACGCAATTGCTCGTTTCTTCGGTGCTGACCACATGACTGCCGCCCTGATGCTGGAACTGCGCGACCTCAGCAAGTCGTTTGAACTTCATCACCAGCATGGCGCGCGCCTGAACGTGCTGCATGGGTTGAACCTGCGCCTGCACGCGGGCGAATGCGTGGTGCTTGCGGGGCCCTCCGGCGCCGGCAAAAGCACCTTGCTGCGGGTGATCTACGCCAATTACCGGCCGAGCTACGGCGCGGTGCATGTGCGTCACGATCATCGCTGGCTCGATCTGGCCAAGGCCACGCCGCATGAAGTGCTGGAAGTGCGTCGCCGCACGCTGGGGTACGTCAGCCAGTTCCTGCGCGTGATTCCGCGCGTGCCCGCGCTGGATATCGTGGCCGAACCATTGCTGCAGACCGGTGCGCAGCCGCAGGAAGCACGGCAGCGCGCGGGGGAGCTGCTGCGCCGCTTGAACGTGCCCGAACGCTTGTGGCATCTGCCGCCCGGCACGTTTTCCGGCGGCGAGCAGCAGCGCGTGAATATTGCGCGTGGCCTGATCGTGCAGCGCCCGGTGTTGCTGCTGGACGAGCCGACCGCATCACTGGATGCGGACAATCGCGTGGTGGTAGCGCAGCTGCTGGCCGAAGCGCGCGCAGGCGGTTCGGCCGTACTCGGTATTTTCCACGACGAGGACATGCGCGATCGCGTCGCCACGCGCCTGTATCCGATGCAAGCGCTGGAAGCTGCCTGAGCGGCGCGCTCCATCTGTCCCCATCAAGCCCTCTCTGCATCGAGATGACCATGAATGATTTAGCTCTGACCAATGCACGCATCGTGCTCGACGATAGCGTCATGCACGGCACCCTGATCGCCCGCAACGGCCTGATCCGGCGCGTGGAGGAAGGCTCCACGCAGGCGCCCGGCGCCATCGATTGCGACGGCGATTATCTGGTTCCCGGGCTGGTCGAGTTGCATACGGACAATCTGGAAAAGCATCTGATGCCGCGCGCCGGGGTGATCTGGCCGTCGATCCCGGCGGTGCTGACGCATGATGCGCAAGTCGTAGCGGCCGGCATCACGACGGTATTCGATGCGCTCTCGGTCGGCGACCTGGAAGAAGAAAGCGTGCGCATCGAAACCTTGCGCAGTACCTACGATGCCATTCTGCAAGGCCAGGGCAGCGGCGCGCTGCGTGCCGATCACTGGATCCACCTGCGCTGCGAGCTGGCCTATCCGCGCCTGATGACGGCACTGGAGCCGCTGATGGACCACGCCAGCGTGCGGTTGCTTTCGTTGATGGACCATACGCCCGGCCAGCGCCAATACCGTGACCTGGCGCAGTACCGCAAGTATTACAGCAAGCATCATATGAGCTGGACCGAAGACGAATTCGCCGAAGTGGTGAAGCGCCGAACCGAGCAGCAGGCCAAGTACAGCGCCGCGCATGAGCAGGCGGTACTCAGCCTGTCGCGGGGTCGCAACGTGGTCCTGGCCAGTCATGACGACACCGACGTCCGGCAGGTGGAACACGCGCATCGCATCGGGGTCACGATTTCGGAATTTCCCACGACGCACGAAGCGGCGGATGCGGCACATGCGCGTGGCTTGAGGACAGTCATGGGCGCGCCGAACGTGGTGCGCGGCGGTTCGCACTCGGGCAATGTCGCGGCACTGGAGCTGGCGCGCACGGATCGTCTGGACATGTTGTCGTCCGATTACGTGCCGGCGAGCCTGCTGCATGGGGCATTCCTGCTGCACACGCAGGCGGGCTGGTCGATGCCGCGGGCGATGGCGACCGTAAGTCGCAATCCGGCCAGGGCGCTTGGTTTTGAAGACCGCGGACAACTGCAGCCCGGCATGCGCGCCGATGTCGTGCGCGTGCGTGCGATGGGCGATCTGCCGATCGTGCGCAATGTGTGGGTCAACGGGCAGCGTTCGTTCTGATACCCGCGGTTGGTGAGCCCCCTCGTACCTGTGGGCCAGGCCTGTTCGCAGCAGGCTGGCGTCGCCGTGGCGTGGCGGCGTCCGGCCAGCCCGTAGAGATAGCGCGCAAGCCACGCGCATTCATCGCGGCCGCAGGAACAGCGCGCCGTGTCGCACGGACATGCGAGTAGACAAGTCCGTCTAGACAAGCGACCGGGAATGTCACATTCGCGAAGGCAATGCGTCATGTCGGCACAACGTGGATGCAATCAGCTTTGGTTGAAATGGCAGGTGCCGTTCTTTGCAAGGCGCGCCGAGGGGAGCGCCTGTACCTATCCATGCCACAGGGCCTTGTTTATGACCGTGCTCAGCAATCGGCTACGTATTGCGCAGCCTTTCGTTCTTCCGGCGCATGCGCAAACCCATGACTCCATCACCGCCAACAACACCCACGCCGCTGCCTTCGGCGTCCGTGGCTGACGCCGCACGTGGCGACACCCGGCTACCGCCCATCTGGAGAGAGAGCTTTGAAAATCAATAAGATTGCCTTCGCGGTGCTGACAGCGCTCGTCGCGGCTCGCGCTACGCATGCCGCCGACGACAACAGCCCGACTGCCAACACGCCCGCGGCGGCCTCGCCGGCCGCCAGCGCGTCCAATGCCAGCACGCTCGGCACGGTGACGGTGACGGCACAACACACCGTGCAGGATGTCCAGGACGTGCCGATCACGGTCCAGGCGTTCACCGGCACCACGTTGCAGCAGTTGAACATCACGTCGTTCGATGACCTGATCAAGTACTTGCCGAATGTGACGTTCGCCGCGAACGGCCCGGGCCAGGGCAACATCTACATGCGCGGCCTGAGTACCGGCTTCCTTGGCAACCAGTCCAGCGCCACCATCGCGCCGTTCCCGAACGTGGCCGTCTACCTGGATGATCAGTCCATGCAATTCCCGGCGCGCAACCTCGATATCTATATGGTCGATATGGATCGCGTCGAAGTGCTCGAGGGTCCGCAAGGGACACTGTTCGGCGGCGGCGCCGAGGCCGGTGCCGTGCGCTACATCACCAACCAGCCGAACCTCAACCGGGTCAGCGGCAGCGCCGAAGCGAGCACCGGCGTCACCGCCGGCGGCGGTCCGAACAATTCGGCCAATGCGGTACTGAACCTGCCGATCATTCCCGGTACGTTCGCCGTGCGTGGCGTGATCTATAACGATCACCAGGGCGGTTACATCGACAACGTACCGAGCACGTTCACGCGCCAGCCCACTGATGGCGGCGGTGCCATGGCGCCCTACGTGGCGGCTGGCGGCACGTCGGTCGCCAACAATTATTCCGTGGCGCAGAGCAACTGGAATCCGGTCGATACCCAAGGCGCCCGCCTGTCCGGATTATGGAAGATCAACGACGACTGGGACTTCCTGATTGCCGAGAGCTACCAGAACATGGATGCGAACGGCCAGTCCTCGACCTATCCGATCGGTGCCGATGGCCAGACGCTAGGCACCCATCAGATCACCGCGTTCGTGCCGGCCTGGAATAATGACCATTTCACCAATACCGCCTGGACCTTGAACGGGCAGATCGGCGACCTGTCGCTGGTCTACGCCGGCGGCTATACCAACCGCCGCATCAGCGAGCAGCAGGATTACACCAACTACGCGCGCAGCGCTGGCGGCATGTATTACCAATGCACCGGCACGCCGGCCGGGATCTCCAGCGCCGGCAAGCCGACCTGCTATTCGCCGGCCGGTTACTGGAATGACCACGTCAGCAGCAGCCACCAGAGCCATGAGTTGCGCCTGAGCACGCCGGAAGACGATCGCTTGCGTTTCATCGGCGGCTTGTATTACGAGGACTTCAACATCGACGACCACATGGCCTTCGATTACTTGACCATTCCGTCGTGCACACCGGGAAATCTCGCGGTCGCGCTAACCGGTGGCGCACCCTGTGTTGCGAACGCGCAGGCCTCGCCGGGTGTCAACATGCCCGCCGGCACGGCGTTCGGCGAAAACGCGCAGCGCGGCTACAAGCAGGAAGCGGCGTTCGGCTCGATGTCCTATGACATCCTTCCGGATGTGCTGACCGCGACGGTCGGCACCCGTTATTACCATTACTCGGAGTGGCAGACCGGTACCGAGTTCTATACCACCAGCGCCCAGGTGAACGTGCCCAACGGCACTTACGTCGGCGATGACACGGCCATGGATTATCACAAGACGTACCATGGCTTCAAAAGCCGCGCCAACCTGCTGTGGCATATCACGCCGGACATGATGGTGTATTACACCTTCTCGCAGGGCTTCCGTCCGGGTGGTTTCAACCGCACGTCCTCGGGTGTGGCGAAGCTCGATGGCGAGCCGCAGTACCAGAAGCCGATCAGCTACGCGCCCGATACGCTGACCAACAACGAACTCGGCTTCAAAGGCACGTTCCTCGACGACCGCGTGCTGTTCAACGCTTCGCTCTATGACATGCGTTGGGACAACGTGCAGATGCAGTTCTTCAATCCGCTGGTGCTGGGTAACACCACCTTCGCGGTCAACGGTCCCAACTACAAGGTGCAAGGCCTGGAGCTGCAATGGCAGGCGCGCATTACCGATGGCCTGTCCGTGATCGGCGCGGGGTCGCTCAATCACGCCAAGCAGACCAACTCGCCGTGCCTGATCAACAATATCCCGGGCTCGGCCGGCTATAACTCGTGCATCGTCGAAACCGGCGCCATAGGCGACGTAACCTCGTTCGCCAACCCGTTCGGCAACGTCGGCAGCACGCCGGCCTTCTCGCCCCGCTCGCAGTACAACCTGCGCCTGCGCTATGACTGGACCTTCGGCGCCAACTACAAGGCGTTCTGGCAGGTCGGCGCAAATCGTACCGGCTCGATGTACAACCAGCCGGCTACTTACCCGAGCGGCGCGGGCGTGACGGATATCACCACGGTGGAACTGCGTTACCTGCAGGCCAGCTATACCACGGTGGATGCCTCGATCGGCGTGGCCAGGGACAACTGGGACGTGTCGCTGTACGGCACCAACTTGAACAACAGCCATGCCAGCGTGTTTACGTCCTCGGCCGAGTTCATCGAGTCGCAGGTACCGATTCGTCCGCGCGTGCTGGGAGTGAAAGTAGGCTACAAGTTCTAAGCATTCGGCCCGGTACAAAGTCCAGGCACATAGAACGGGGTGGGCCACGCGCCCACCTCCATTTGATGGTTCCCGTTATCCGCATGAACGCCATGGCAACCGATTCCACTACCGCGCCGCTGGAGCGGCGCATCCGACGTGTCCATCAGTTGCATGCGGACGGGCAGCATGCGCAAGCCTTGCAAGCCGTCCAGAGCTTGGCGGCGGAGGCGCCTGACCATGTCGAGGTGCTCTACCTCATGGCGCGCAGCCAGCGATACCTGGGGCAGATCGATGACGCGCTGCATACGCTGGCGCGCCTGGAGCAGGTCCGTCCTCACTACAGTCGCCTGCATGAAGAGCGCGGCCATTGCCATGTGGTGCGGCGCGATGCGCCGCGCGCGATCGACGCGCTGCTGCGTGCGGTCAACATCAATCCGGCGTTGCCTTCGAGCTGGAAGCTGCTCGAAGGCCTGTATCGCATGACCGGCGATGACGCCAACGCGGCGATGGCTGCCTCGCATGTCGCCACGCTCAAGCGCCTGGCGCCCGAGGTCGTGCGCGCGACCGGCCATTTTTCGGACGGCGAGCTTGAACCCGCCGAGCAGATCATCCGTGCCTATCTGCTCAAGGCCGGCAACGATGTGGAAGCGATGCGCCTGCTTGCCCGGATCGGGCTGGCGCGCGATGTGCTGGAGGATGCCCAGGTCCTGCTCGAAGCCGTGCTGCGGATCGTCCCGGATTATCGGGCGGCACGCTACGACTATGCGTGCGTGCTGCTTGAGCGGCATCTGTACCGGCACGCCTGCGAGGAAGCGGAGAAACTGCTTGCCGTTGAGCCCGATCAGCTCGACTACCAGGCGCTGTATGCCAGCGCCAGCGTCGGCTTGGGCGAACACGACCGCGCCATTTCGCTGTACCGGCAACTCCTGCAAAAAATGCCCGATGGCGCGGACTTGCATCTGTCGCTGGCCCATTCGCTGAAGACGCAAGGCAAGCAGGCCGAAGCCATCGAGGCGTATCGCAACGCTATCGCGGCACGTGCGGATTTCGGCGATGCGTACTGGAGCCTGGCCAACCTCAAGACCTACCGCTTCAGCGATGATGAGATTGCCCGCATGCGCACGGCGGAAGCGGCATCTGCCACGCAAGCCGTGGATCGCTGCCATTTGTGTTTCGCACTCGGCAAGGCGTTCGAAGATCGCGGCGATTACGCCGAGTCGTGGCGCTATTACAGCCAGGGCAACGCGCTTAAGCGTGCCCAGAGCCGGTACCGTGCCGAAATCATCGAGATCAACACGCGCAAGCAGATCGAAGTCTGCACGCGGGAGTTCTTCGCCAGCCGCGCTGGCACCGGCGATCCCGGCCCGGACCCGATTTTCATCGTCGGTCTGCCGCGTTCCGGCTCCACGTTGATCGAACAGATACTGGCATCGCATTCGTGCGTCGAGGGCACGCATGAGCTGGGCGAGATTCCGCGCATGGTGCTTGACCTGCAAGGACGGCAACCTGATTTCGACCATCCGCGTTATCCAGGAGTGCTGGCGGACCTGACGCCCGGGGAACTGCTGGAACTGGGTAAAAAATACTTACGCGATACCCGCATCTATCGTGGCGACAAACCGTACTTCATCGACAAGATGCCGAACAACTTCCGGCATCTGGGGCTGATCCGGCTGATCCTGCCGAACGCGAAGATCATCGATGCCCGGCGCGAACCGGTCGCCTGCTGTTTCAGCAACCTCAAGCAGCTCTTCGCCACGGGCCAGGAATTTACCTATAGCGTCGAGGACATCGCCCGTTACTACCGCACGTATCTCGATGCGATGGAACATTGGGACCAGGTGCTTCCGGGCCGGATCCTGCGCGTCCAGCATGAGGATGTCGTCGACGATCTGGAAGGCAGCGTGCGGCGCATCCTCGATTTTTGCGGACTGCCTTTCGAGACTTCCTGCCTCGAGTTCCACCAGACCGCGCGCAGCGTGCGCACGGCCAGTTCCGAGCAGGTGCGCCGTCCGATCTTTCGCGATGGGCTCGATCAATGGACCCGATTCGAACCGTGGCTGGGGCCGCTCAAGGAGGCCCTCGGCGACGCGCGGCAGCGCTATCGCTGAGCTTTCGCACCGGGCTGGCGCGCACAACGCTACCGTTTCATCGCAGCGAATGCTTGTCTTCGTCATAATTTCGATATATCTTTTCGCCGCACATTTAGATATATCGGAGTTATATCATGCACAGACACCACCTGTTCCACCGGTTCATGCATCGCCATCATGGCGCGCGCGACATGGGCTGGGACGAGGGCAGCGGCTTCGACGGCGAGGCTTACGCATTCCACGGCCGGCGCGGCGGACGCCATGGTCCATTCGGCCCTCACGATGGCGACGTGTTCAACGATTGGAATGGCTTGCAGGGCGGCGGCCGGCGCGGCGGCGGGCGCATGCTCGGACATGGCGACCTGAAGTTGCTGTTGCTCGCCCTGATCGAGCAGCAACCGCGCCATGGTTACGAATTGATCCGCACCATCGAAGAAATGTTCCATGGGCATTACTCGCCCAGTCCCGGCGCGGTCTATCCCACGCTGACCATGCTGGAAGAGCTCGGTCACGCATCGGTGGTCAATGAGCAGGGTGGCCGCAAGCTGTATGCCATCACTGACGAAGGCCGCGCCTTCCTTGAGGAAAACCGTGCCGCGGTCAATGCGATGACCGAGCGCACCAGGCACACCGCCCGCTTGATCGCCAAGCTGTCGCTGCCGATGTCGGTGCGCAAGGCGATGCATGCGCTCAAGCATGCCGTGCTGATGCGCGGAGCCGATTGGAACAAAGCCGAAGCGCAGCGGGTGGCGACCATCCTTGAACGTGCCGCTGCGGATATCGCAACAGGCCGGGCGGATGAAAGCTGAGGCGATCGAGGAAGTATTCGGCGATTGGCAGCAACGCTGCAAGGCACAGGGCCTGACGCTGACGGTGTCGCGCCGGGCCATGCTGCGCGCATGCGTGGAAGCGCAAGCGGCCTGTGATGCCGTGTCGCTGCTGGTCGCGGCACAGCGTTACCATCCTGGCGTCAGCATCGGTTCGGTCTACCGTTTCCTGCGCGAACTTAACCGGCGCGGCTTGCTGCAAGCGCAGGCACAACCACACGCGCGCACGCTATGGCAGTTACGCCATCCAGCTTCAACAGATGCTGCGCAAGACGCCGGCGATATTCGCCGCCTGCTATTGCAGGTACAGGATTTGCTGCACGCGCTGGAACATAGGGGTCTGCACGAGCAGACTGACGCTGGCGGCGCATTGCCTGCGCCGGATGCTGGCCATGGCGATGCCGCTTACACCTTGCTGCAAGGCATAGCTGCCCAGTTCGGCTATCGGCTGCTCGCTGCGCCGCGCACTTCGGTTCAATCCTCTTTCGACAAGGTTCGGGCATGACTGAGCATATCCATCACACGCTTCGTCACGCGACAAAGTTGCGCACGATCGACGTGCACAGCACGAAGCGCATGACGCCGCATATGCAGCGCATTGTTTTTACCGGCACCGAGCTGCACGGATTTTTCAGCGCCGCACCTGACGATCACGTCAAGCTGTTTTTCCCGAACGCAGACGGCGAACTCGTACTGCCGACGCTCGGGCCGAACGGCCCGGAGTTTGCGGCTGGCTTGTCGCCATCGCCAGCGCGCGATTACACGCCGCGCGACTACGATCGGCAGCGCAATGCATTGACTATCGATTTCGTGATCCACGGCGATGGCCCCGCATCGACGTGGGCGGAGCGGGCGCAGCCGGGACAACGCATCGGCCTGGGCGGTCCGCGCGGGTCGTTCATGCCCGCCCGCGACTTCGATCACTACGTACTGATCGGCGACGAAACGGCGTTGCCGGCAATCGGTCGGCAACTGGACGAGTGGCCGGCCGGCATGAACGTATACGTCATCGTTGAGATCGCGGAAAAGGCCGATCGCCTGCCGCTCGGTTCCCAGGCGGATTTCCACGTCACCTGGCTGGAACGCGACGGCACGCCGGCCGGGCAAAGTACGTTGCTGGAACAGGCGCTTCGCCAATGGCCCTTTCCGCCGGGAGATACCTTCTATTGGATTGCGGCCGAATCGCATCGCACCCGCGCGATGCGCAAGTACCTATCCGACGAGCGGCACATCCCTTCCGACTGGATTCGCGCCAAGGGTTATTGGAAGTCTGCCGATGCGCAAGATCGAGATGACTGATCGAGTGTTCAGTCCAAGGGCCCGGCCATGATCAGCTGGTCGACTGGATAGCCGCGTTGCCGCGCGCGTTCGAGCAATTCGGAAAAGCGCATGCGCGACATTGCCGGCGTGCGGGAAAGAATCCATAGATATTTGCGGCTCGGACCGCCGACCACGGCCCATCGATAGCCGGGATCGAGATCGATCACCCAGTAATCCGCCCACACCCACGGTATCCACGCCAACCAATCCGGCGCGAAGCGTACTTTCAGGGCGCCAGGTTCTCCGTCCACGCCGCGTGCGACGCCGTCGGAGTGGTCCATCGCGCCGTCTTTCCTGCGGCACGCATTGCGCACGTAGATGGTTCCGTCGGGGTTCTTGCCATACGTGGCGGTGATGTTGTCCGCGCACTGCCGCTGGAAGAACATCGGCAAATGCGCGATCTCGTGCCATTGGCCCGCGTAGCGATCGAGATCGAGCGCGGGCACCGGACGATTCGGCAGCGATACCACCGCTTGCGGTGCGGCGACAGCCATCGAGGCGAGCGTCATGAACAGCATATCGCTATCTCCATTGCCTTTGGGCTAGCGTGCTGGCGATGCTGTTGTAGTGCCGTGGGTTTGTCGTCACGCCAGGGTGAAGCCCTCCCCCGCGTTGCGCTGGGGAGGGGTGATGGCGGCTTACGGCGCCGGGTTGGGCTTGACCCATGTTTCGAACAGTTCGTCGATGCGGCGATATTCGTCGTACCAGGAATCGGCATGCTCGAATTCGTGGCGTTCCAGCGGATAGACCGAGATCCAGAAATTCTTCTTGTGCAGTTCGACGAAGCGCTCGTACAGGCGCAGCGAATCGCTGGCCAGCACGTTGTCGTCGATCAGGCCATGATTGATCAAGAGCGGATCGCGCAGGTTGGCGGCGTATGCGATCGGCGAGCTGATCTTGTACGCCTCCGGATCGAGTTGCGGATCGTTGAGGATGTTGGCGGTGTATTGATCGTTGTAAGTGCTCCAGTCCGCCGGTGGGCGCTGCGCGGCGCCGGCGGCGAATTCGCCCGGCGCGCGCAACAGCGCCATTTCGGTCATGAAGCCGCCATAGCTGCCGCCGTAGATGCCTACGCGCTTCGGATCGACGCCATGGTTCTTCACCAGCCATGCCTTGCCGTCGAGCAGGTCTTCCAGTTCGGGA
This sequence comes from Dyella jejuensis, assembly GCF_044904675.1. Lineage (NCBI taxonomy): Bacteria > Pseudomonadati > Pseudomonadota > Gammaproteobacteria > Lysobacterales > Rhodanobacteraceae > Dyella > Dyella jejuensis. The sequence continues at coordinate 20,734 of NZ_JADIKJ010000003.1, forward strand.
TGGCCCATCTGGCGATAGATGGCCGTGCGCCAGGCACTGCCGTAGCCTTGCGAGGCGCGGTAGTCCAGATCGAGCACCACATAGCCTTGCTGCACCAGCAGGTTATTGAATAGCTGTTCGTGCTGGTAATAAGTGGCCGATTCGGTCACGTCCTGCAAGTAGCCGGCACCGTGCACGAAAATCACCGCCGGGCGCGATGCCGCCGCATCGTTCTCGCCGGCCGGCCCGTAATACTTGGCATAGATCACGCCGGCGCCGTGCGAGGACGGCACTTGGACGATCTTCGGCGCGATCCAGGCGTGCGCGGTGAACGCCGGTTTCATGGTGTGGGTGAGTTCGCGCGGCGTGCCGCCCTGCGCACTCTGCACGGCCAGCTGCGGCTGTATGTAGGCGGAGGAGTGCAGCACGGCCAGCCGCGTGTCGTCTGGCGACAGGACGAACTGGTCCATGCCGCCGTACTGCGTCACGCGGCTCAGCGCGCCGCCGTCCGAGGGAACGCGGTAGACGTCATAGCTGTAAGGGGCGGTGCGATTGGTGCGCAGGTAGAACCATTTGCCGTCGCTGGAAAGTTGCGGCTCGCTGACTTCGAACTTGCCCGACGTCAGCGCTTTCGCCGCGCCATCCACCGGTTTCACATAAAGCTGCGAGTAGCCGCTTTCCTCGCTCAGGTACCACAGCGTGCGGTTGTCCTTGAGCCAGCCCAGGTCGTTGAAGATCCAGTTGATCCAGGCATCGTTGTGCAGGCGATGCTGGGGCACCAGCACGTGCTTGCTGAAATCGAGCGTGGCGATCCAGCGGTCCTTGCTGTCGATGGACAGGAATTCCAGCGCGGCGTTGCGGCCATCGTCGCTCCACACGATGCCGGCGCTGCCGCTGTCCATGCTGTACATCGTCACCGGGCGCACGTCCGGTGCCTTCAATGCCCTGGCTTCGTCGTCCTTGCCGGCCTGTTCGAGCGCGGCGACGGTCTTGGCGCGAATCGCCTTGAGCGGATCGTCCTTGATGCCAGGCAGGTTGTCGGTGGCAATCGGATAGGACTTGTGCGCGGCCAGGTCAAGCAGCCAGATCGACTGCGGCGCGGGATCGTTACGGCCTACGTAGGTGCGCGCGTCTTCGGTTTCGGTATAGCCCGAATCGGTAACGTAGTGGATTACATACGGCGCCTTGCCGTCGTCGTGATGCGCTGGCTGCGTGACCAGCAACATCCAGTGGCCGTCCGGCGACAGTTCGGTATCCACCGGCTGTATCTTGTCGCCCAGATAGAACGGCTGCGGTGCGCGGGTGGGATCGGCGGCGGCCAGTTCCTGCTGATTGGCGTGCTGGGCATCCTTTTCCTGCTTGTTCTCGCGCAGCTCCTTGAACAGGTCCAGTTGCTGCTGTTCGAGCGTATCGGGTTTCCTGGCCTGCGGATCGTCGGTGAATTTCAACACCGCGGCGGGCGAAGTCACACCGCTGGCGAGGTCGTAGACATACCAGTTGTTGCTCTCGCGAAATTGCAGCGAGCGGCCGTCGGCGGAAAAGCGCGGCGCCGACTCCGGCTGCGGGCTGCGCGTGACCTGGGTGCGGCGGCCGCTGCCCAGGTCGACCAGGAACACGTCGCCATGCAGGATATACGCCGCATGCCGGTGCGCGCGGTCGTAGACCGCCGGCCCTTCCGCCTGCGCCCTGCTTGCAGCGTCGAGCAGCATGCCCTGGCCGGTGGCCGGATCGACGCGATACAGGTCGTGCACCTCGCTGCCGTCACGCTTGAGGCTGTAGTAAAGATCACGGCCATCCACGCTCCAGTACGGGTTCTCCACCGCATGGCCCATCCAGTCCGGATCGGCCATGATGGTTTCCAGGTCGAGCGGTCGCGTGCCCGATGCGGTTTGTGCCGCCGCTGGCAAGGTGGCAAGGGCGATGAGGCCGGCGAGCAGCAATCGGCGCATGGTGGATGGCTTCCTGGTCGAAACCGACCAGCATAGCCAAGCAGGTGAAGCTGGCAAGCGCCATGGGTCCCGTTCCATCCGGCGCCTGGCGCGCGTTAACCTGGGCGACCGGCCGCATGTGTCGTGCGGCGCCGAACCATGGATATCCGCCCATGCACCTGTTTCCCCGTTGCCTGCCTGTGCTTGCCCTGGGCGCCGCCGTCGCCGCGCATGCGGCCGTCGCATCGAAACCGCCTGCTTCGCCGGCGCATCCGGCATCCAGCAGCTTGCATGGCACGACGGTCGATGATCCTTATCGCTGGCTGGAAAACCCGCAGGACCCGGCGGTGCAGGCGTGGATCAAGGCGCAGAACGAACACACCGATGCGGTGCTGGCGGCGATGCCCGATGGCAAGGCGATGAATGCGCGCGTGCAGCAGCTGGCGATTACCTCGACCACGCGGTCCTCGCCAGAGTTGGCGGGCGGCACCTTGTTCTATATGCAGGAAACACCGCCGCAACCGCAGCCGCAGTTGATGGCGCAGGCATGGCCTGGTGGCAAGGCGCGCGTGCTGGTCGATCTCAACGCCGGCGACGGTAATACCGCGATCACCGGTTACTGGCCTTCGCCCAGCGGGCGCTATCTCGCCTACGGCACTGCCGAGGGCGGCAGCGAATTGACCACGCTGCACGTGCTCGACGTCGCCACCGGCAAAGTGATGGGCGATGCGCTGCCTTATGCCGGTGGCGGTACCACGCCACAAGGCGTGGCCTGGGATGCGGACGAGCACGGCTTCACCTATGTGCGCTTTCCCTTGCCGCCAGCGGGCGACGAAGTGCGACAGTTCGATGCGACGCTGGTGCATCACGCGCTCGGCCAGGACGGGGCTGGCGACAGCGTGGTGTTCGGCCAGGGCTATTCCAAGGTCGCCGAATATCGCCTGCTCAGCTCACCCGGCGCCACGCAGCTGGCCGTGCTCGCCAATATCGGCGACGGTGGCCCGGCCGAGGTGTATCTGCGCGAAGGCACGCATTGGAACAAGGTGCTGGGCGCCGACGCGAACGTGCGTTCGGCGGCATGGGTGGGCCAGCGGCTGTTCGTGACCAGCTTTGCCGATGCGCCGCGCGGCAAGCTGCTGGCTGTCGACGCGCAAGGCCACGTCGCTACCGTGCTTGCGCAACGTGCCGGCGCATTGCAGGACGTCGTGCCGATCGCCGAGGGTTTCCTGGTGACGCGCAGCTGGGGTCCGGATGGGTGGGTGGAGCAATACGATCAGCGAGGCAGCCTGGTGCGCCGCCTGCCGCTGCCGCAGCAAGGCATCGGCATCGAAGGTATCGCCGGCGAACAAGGCCAGCGGCATGCGCTGATCGCCTATGGCGGCTGGACCCTGCCGGCGCGCTGGGCAGACTACGATGCGAAGACCGGCAACCTGCATACCGTCTTCCAAGTGACGCCCGCCGCTGATTACGGCAAGGTCGAGATGCATCGTATCGACGGGGTTTCGAAAGACGGCACCAAGATTCCGGTAACGGTGTTGTCCCTGCGCGGTATCACGCCCAACGGCCGACGTCCGGCCATTCTCTACAGCTATGGCGGTTTCGATATTCCGATCGTGCCGCATTTCATCGGCCCGGAGCTGGCATGGCTTGAACGCGGCGGCGTGCTGGCGTTCGCGAACATCCGTGGCGGCAACGAGGACGGCCAGGATTGGCACGCCCAGGGCCAGAAACTGCACAAGCAGAACGTGTTCGACGATTTCCACGCCGCGGCGCTGGCGCTGTTCGATACGCATTGGACCGACCGCGAGCATCTGGGCATTCTCGGCGGCAGCAACGGCGGACTGCTGATGGGGGCGTCGCTGGTACAGCATCCGGGCGACTATCGCGCGGTGGTGTCGATGGTGGGCATCTACGACATGATCCGGCATGAAACGGATTTCGCCAATGGCGCTTACAACGTCAGCGAATACGGCAGCGTAAGCGATCCGGCGCAGTTCAAGGCCACGCTGGCCTATTCGCCGTTGCAGAACGTGAAGCCACGCACCGCGTATCCGGCGGTGTTGATGACCACCGGCGCCAATGATCCGCGCGTCGCCCCCTGGCAGTCGCGCAAGTTCACGGCGGCGCTGCAGAACGCCACCACATCCGATCAGCCGATCCTGCTGCTGACGCGCATGAATGCCGGGCACGGCATCGGTGCGCCGTTTAGCCAGCGAGTCGGGAACACGGCGATCATGCTGACCTTCTTCGCACAGGAACTGGGTTTGCCGCAGCAGTGAGGATCGGCCTGGCCCTTACTCTCCCTGCGAGGAGGGGCCAGGCGACCGGCGCTGGGCGAAGCATGGCCGATCCGGCTGTTACGATGCGGGTCCGTCTCCCCTCCCCGATCGCCCATGAGCCTGCTCCCGACTGTCGAAAACGAAACCGCCGCCGATCCCGTCTATAGCGTTATCTGGCTGCATGGCCTGGGCGCGGATGGGCATGATTTCGCGCCGATCGTGCCGGAACTGGTATCGCCGCAGTGGCCAGCGATCCGCTTCGTGTTTCCGCACGCACCGGTGCGCCCGGTGACGATCAACAACGGCATGGCCATGCGCGCCTGGTACGACATCTACGGCTTTGACTTGCTGTCGCGCCAGGATGAAGCCGGCACGCGCGAATCCATTGCCCAGGTGGAGGCCTTGATCGCCCGCGAGCAGGAACGCGGTGTGCCCGGCGAACGGATCCTGCTGGCCGGCTTTTCCCAGGGGGGCGCGATCGCCCTGGCGGCCGGCCTGCGCCATGCGCAGCAGCTTGCGGGCATCGTGGCGCTTTCCACCTATCTGCCCATGGCCGGTTCGCTTGCTGCCGAGCGCAGCGCCGGTAATGCCTCCACGCCGATTTTCTGGGGACATGGCTCGTTTGACCCGGTCGTGGCACTGCAGCGCGGGATCGAATCGCGCGCCGCCTTGGAAGCGCTGGGCTACCAGGTCGACTGGCATACCTATCCGATGGCGCACGCGGTGTGCCCGGATGAGATCGCCGACTTGCGCCGCTGGATCGAGCAACGGCTGCGCTGAAAGCTGTCCGGCCTGCGGGCATACTGACGCGCATGCCAGATCCCGCCGCCAAAGCCTCCGCCCAGCCGCATGATCCATTGCCGGATTTCTGCAGCTTGCCGGTGATTTCCGCGCTGCTGGTGGTTGGCGCATTGTGCGTAACGCTCGCATGGCTGGCACCGGAGAGCACGCGCGGCTGGCGGGGCTACAGCGTCGGCATGCTGTTCGTGGAATGGCTGGCGACGTTGATTGGCGTGGCGCTATGCACGCTGCGTCCGTGGCTGCTGCGCCTGCCGGGTTTACTGCCTTATGCGGGCGTATGGCTGGCCATGGTGCTGATCGTGACCGTAGGCAGTTTCCTGGCACAGTGGATGGATCGCATGCTGGCGATGCAGCTGATCACTTCCGCGTCCAACGCCTTCGTCCGCGACAATGCGGCGATCGCCGCCTTGCTCGGTGCGGCGATGCTTCGTTATTTCTACGTGCTGGCGCAATGGCAGTCGCGCCTGGCCGCGGTGGCGCACGCGAAAGTCGAGGCCTTGCAGGCACGGATTCGCCCGCACTTCCTGTTCAACAGCATGAATACCGTGGCGGCGCTGGTGCGCCTGGACCCGCAGGCGGCGGAACGCACGGTCGAGAACCTGTCCGAACTGTTCCGCGCCGCGCTCGGCCAGGACGACACCCACAGCGGCACGCTAGGCGAAGAATTGCAGCTGGTTGATCGCTACCTGGCGATCGAGCAACTGCGCCTGGGCGAACGCCTGCGAGTCCGGCGCGAGCTGGACGATTTGCCGATGGAGGCCTCGCTGCCGCTGCTGCTGCTGCAACCATTGGTCGAAAATGCCGTGCGGCACGGCGTCCAGCCGCTGCGCGACGGCGGAGAAGTGATCCTGCGTGGCACGCGCGACGCCAACATGATGCTGATCGCGATCGACAATCCGCTCGCCGACCAGCCCGCCATGGGCGGCAGCGGCCACGGCTTGAACAATGTGCGCCAGCGCGTCGCCTATCACTACGGCCCGCGCGCGCGCATGGAAGCTGGACCGCGTGCTGGACGCTTCGTGGTGAAACTGCACCTGCCCATAGAGGTACGTCATGCGCGTGATGATCGTCGATGACGAACCGCTCGCGCGCGCGCGCCTGGCGGCGTTGCTGCAGGAATGCGAGAACGTGGAGCTGGTCGGCAGCGTGGGCGACAGCGAAGCAGCCTTGAGCGCGCTGTCCGAGGCACATCCTGACTTGCTGCTGCTGGACATCAACATGCCCGGGCTGGATGGCAAGGCACTGGCCGCGAGACTTGCCCATCGTACCCGGCCACAGATCGTGTTTTGCACGGCCTACGAAGCGCATGCCGTGCATGCATTCGATCTCGGCGCCGTCGATTATCTGCTCAAGCCGGTACGGGTGGAGCGCCTGCGTGATGCGCTCCGGCGCGTGCGCCAGCGCCTGGAAGCGCAGCCACGCGAACCCGCCGGCTGGCTGCATGCGCGGGTGCGTGGCGAGCCGATCCGCATGGCGCTCGACGAGGTGGTGTACTTGCTGGCGGAAGAAAAATACGTGGTGGCGCACCGTAGCGGCGATGCACTGCTGCTGGACGATTCGCTGCGCCAGCTGGAAGAAACCTACCCCCAGCAACTGATCCGCCTGCATCGCAATTGCCTGGTGCCCGCGCATCGCCTGATCGGGTTGAAAACGCTGCCCGATGGCCGCGTGCTGGCACGGCTGGCCGGCACCGAGTTCAGCCCCGAAGTAAGCCGGCGCAACCTTCCGAATCTGCGCAAGCTGCTGCGCGTGGGCTGAGCGGTGCGACAATACCGTCATCCCCATTCCTGGAATCGCCATGTCGCCTACTGCCCTGCGCATCGCCACCCGCAAGAGCGCGCTTGCCTTGTGGCAGGCGGAACACGTTGCGGGCTTGCTGCGCGCCGCACATCCGGGACTTCGCGTGGAACTGGTGCCGCTCTCCACGCGCGGCGATGAAATTCTCGACAAGCCGCTGGCGTCCGTTGGCGGCAAGGGCCTGTTCCTGAAAGAGCTCGAGGTGGCGATGTTGGAGGGCCGCGCCGAACTGGCGGTGCATTCGCTAAAAGACGTGCCTGCGGAATTGGAACCGGGCTTCACCCTGCCCGCCATGTTGCCGCGCGCGGATGCCGCGGATGCGTTCGTGAGCAACGATCATGCCGGACTTGCCACGTTGCCACACGGGGCAAGGGTAGGCACTTCTTCGCTGCGCCGGCAGGCTCAGCTGCGCGCCATGCGGCCTGACCTTACTTTGCTGGACCTGCGCGGCAATGTCGGTACCCGCCTGCAAAAGCTCGATGCCGGTCATTACGATGCCATCGTGCTCGCCTGTGCAGGCCTGGAACGCCTGGGCTTGCACGATCGCATCCGCGCTCGCTTGAGTGCACCTTCCTGGTTACCCGCGCCCGGCCAGGCAGCGATTGCCATCGAAGCATGTGCCGACCATGCCGCGATACTTGAATTACTGGCCGTGCTGGACGATGCCGAAACACGGCAGGCGGTTACCGCCGAGCGTGCGATGAACCATGCCCTTGGCGGCAGTTGCACGGTTCCGGTCGGCGCATGGTGCACTGTCACCGAGCATGGACTGCACCTGCGTGGCATGGTGGGTGACGTTGCGAGCGGACGCCTGTTGATTGCGGAAGCAGCTGGTGACAGCGCCGAGCCAGTGCCCTTGGGCAAGCAAGTCGCTGAACTCTTGTTCGCCCAAGGTGCCGCGGCCTTTCTCGGAAGCTGAGTGCGCAAGACCGGCGGGTTATACGTCCGCCGGTCTTCATCATCTCACGCCGCGTACCTAGAACTTCTGGCTGTATTGCACGTAGAAGTAACGATCAAGATCGAACTGCGGGTTGTAGGGTGGACTGCCGGTGCCGGAAAAGGACACGTTGTAGTAGTACGGCCCTTTCTTGTTGAAGATGTTGTTTACCCCCACGGAGAGGGTGGCATCCCACGGTGTCTTGTAGCGAAGCTGCGCGTCGTTGAAGGTTGCCGAACCTTTTTGCGCCATACCTTGGCCGGGGAAAACCGGATTGGGATAGTTCGGATTGTCGCATTCGACACCGACATCCCAGCAACTGTCCTTAAGGCCGGAATAATAGCGTACCGTCCAGCTCGCACCGAACTGCTTGTAATCCCAATCCACTTGCGTATTGGAGCGTATGCGATACAAGGCTTGCGTGCCGTTCATCCAGCCGGCCAGGTTTTTCATTGTTGAACCGGGACCATTGCTGGTTTGATACTTGCTCAGATAGTTGCCGTCAACACCAATGCGGAACTGGCCGAACGATGTGGTGGGCAGGCGATAATGGATGCCGAAGTCAAATCCACTGGTACTGGCGGCACCCAGATTTACGGGGCCTTCGTTCAATGAGGTGATGAGACCGGTACTGCTGCGGGTAATGTTCTTGCAGTAGTCGGCGAGATTGTCGACATAGCAGTAGTTCAGGATATCGCTGGCGTCGAGATAGGTGATCGCCTGTTTTAAGCGAATATCATAGAAATCCAGCGTGATATCCAGACCATCGACATAGTGCGGACTGTAGACCAGACCCAGGGTACGTGTGCTGGAGGTTTCCGGCTTCAGTTTTGGATTGGAGACCTGGGTAAAGGGAATGGTTGTCTGTCCACCGCCACCATTGACGGGTCCAGCTTGACTCACCTGCCGATAGCCCTCCGGTACGCCAGCGGCCGCACAAGATGCCGCCACCTTTGCATTGCTCGCCGCAGTACCGTAGATGCTGTCGCATGGATCCAGGAAGCTTTCAAAGCTTTGCGCATTGCCACCATAAAGGTCCTGCAACGCCGGTGCACGGAAGCCCTTCGCGTAGGTGCCCCGCAGCAAGAGGTCGGTGATAGGCCGCCAGCGCAGGCTGTATTTGTTGTTAGTGGTGCTACCGAAGTTGCTGTAATACGAATAACGGCTGGCGACGTTGATGCCCAACTCCTGTGCGCCGGGCAGGTCACGCAGTAGCGGCACGTCCAATTCCAGATAGGCTTCGTTTACGTAATAGCGACCCTTGCTAGGATCGCTCGCGAGATTGGTGGTCTCGCCCGCCGAATCGGGCCCATAGGGTTGGAAGTAGCCTTTTTCGCGACGATGTTCCAGGCCGCCAGCGATATTGACCGTGCCGCCTGGCAAATCGAACAGGCCGCCGCCGGTGTTTACACTGACGTCATCGGTTTGGCTTTGCTGTCGTGCCGTACCCACAGAATTGAGGTACGGCCACAATGAGGAAGGCGTATAGCCGGGACCAGCCAGCACGTTCCACGGCACGCAGCCGGTGGCGCGCGCAGCAGCATCGGCGCACGCGAGTTGCCCGTTGATCAGTGCAGTTGGACCGATCGCATTGAGAACATTGGGCAAATACAGATTGCCGGTGGTGATCTGGCGGAGCTTGGTTTGCGAAAAAGTATAGTTGGCATCCCAACTCCAATCGTGATGGAGGAAGTTGAAATAGCCCTGAGCGCCAAGATCCACGTGTGCCAATCGGGAATTGGCCCAGGTGATGCGCGGTAATTCGACGGTACGCCGCATGAACTCGGTTTCATAACCGGGGAAGGGGTTATAGGCGTTACTCGGGTCAATGACCAGGTTGGCGGTGCTTATACCCGATGTCGAAAGCGGATAGCCCGCCAACTGACTGCTGGTATCGCGGGTACTGTAGGACGCTGTGCCGGTCAACGTGATGTCGTCCGTCAGCTTGTAGCGTTCCTGCGCAAACAGGGTTTTCAGCTTGGAACCAGCACGGAAGGTCGTGTCCTGGTTGGTGTTGTACAGGTCTGCCGGATTACTGTTGTAAATATGGTAATTGCCGATATCGCCGGTGTCCGCGTTGCCGTGGTTGATCACGTACTGGTTTGGTGTCCACTTTCCTTGATCGTTATATGCGCCAGCTCCCTCCGTGCCGGCAGCGCGGGGATCGATCACGCGCCCCCAAGGCCCCGAACCCAGGCCGGTGATGGGATGGCGCGGGCCATAACCATAGCGAGTGATGGCGCGTGTCCGATCCCACATCGGCGATTGGTCCTGATAGGAGGCGCTGATAATGGTGGAGGACTTGGACGTGCTGTGCCCCCAGGTGAAGTCGGCATTTTTCTGCTGGCCGTCGCCCTGTTGGTTCGATCCGTAATAGACGTTGGCCTCGGCGCCTTCGAATTTTTCGCGGGTGATGATGTTGACCACGCCCGCGATGGCATCGGAACCGTAAACGGACGAGGCGCCGTCCTTCAATATGTCGATGCGTTCGACCATGGAGGTCGGAATCGTCGACAAATCGGTCAGGCCTGAAAGGCTTGTGCTCCAACGATGGCCATTGACCAGCACCAGCGTGCGGTTGGAACCCAGGTTGCGGATATCGACGTAGCGGCCACCGACATCCATGCCGCTGGACAATGTGTCCTGCGGAGTGATGTCGGGCGTGCCGATGGAAGTCAGGCTCGCCAGCACATCGTTCAAATTGGTCAGGCCCGTCGCCTTGATCGCCTGGCGGTCCATGGTGAAGACAGGCTGCGATGTCTCCACGTCCACGCTGCGGATATGCGAACCGGTAACCGTGATGGCGTCAAGCCGCTTGGCGTTACCCGCGTTGGCCTGGTCACTGGATGCCTGGCTGGCGTCCTGCGCCGACGCCGTCCATGTACAGGCTATCAGCGCTGCGGCAATGGCCGACGCCATCAAAGTTTTTGTCTTCATGTCTACGTGCTGCTCCTGCTGTTCCCCATCGCCAGCGCTTGGCTGGTATTCGACTTTTTACGAATGGCGCGCCGAGTTCTGCGAGAAGTCGGCACGCCGCGAATCGCCAGGCCACGGAGCAATCGGCGTAGCGAATGTCCGGCAAGTGATGGCGTTCGGTAAGTTTTTCGTAACGGCGCAGGAGCAGCTAGCAGCAAATACCCGTATAGCGAGTGATCCAAAACTGACACTGGCGAAGGGGAACACTTTGCACGCGGCAATAAAACCGGATGAAAGGAGTGGCGGCCTAGCTCGCAAGCGTGCCCGGAGCAATGTCCGTAGACCACGGCAGAGCTGCGGCGATCATCCAGCAGTACAACAATCCAGCAGTACGACAGTGAATTGTCTAGGTATTGACGCTCGCCCTACATCAACGACAAGGCGCGCGTATCGTCACTAGCCGGCGTTCAAGTCCAAGGCAGCCTTGATGCAACTCAACGGCAAGAACATGTTGGCCGAGCGGGTCCGGCAATGCACCTGGGCTGGCGTACATAAAAAAACCCCTCCGTATTCGGAGGGGTCTGGGTTGACGTCGATGCGCGAGCGACAGCGCTATCAGAGGTTGTAGACGAGATTGGTAGTAGTCAGCGTGTCGGTACGACGGATGCCTGGCAGTACTTCGCTGTTGTGGCGCACCTGGAAGCCGACCTTGATCGAGAGCTTCTTGGTCATGCTGACCGCGAGACCGGCATCGTTCTGCAAGTAGGTGTTCTTGCTGCCCGCTTCCATCAGGAAAGTGTCGTCGAACGCGGTGTTGTCGGTGAGTCGATATTTGTAAGTCACCAGGCCGCGCGCCACCACTTCGCTCTGGCGCGACGCGATATATGGCACGGTGATGCCGTTGATCACGACGTTGCCCGTGGCGGGCTGATATTCGGTATAGCCGGGGCCGATTTCGAAGGAAAGTTGGGTGCGATCGGTTTTCAGCGCCATGTAGCCATAGCCGATCGAGACCGTACCCTGCCAGCGGTTGGCGGCGAAGTCGTCATGGTCGTAGCGGCCAGCAGCCACGATGTAGCTGCGCGGGTCGAGCTTGTAGCCGGCCGACGCGCCGAAATCATAGCGATCCGCGGTGGTATCGAATTGCTTGGCGGTGCTGCCGTTGGGATTGGTTATCGTCACCTGGCCCTTGGAGCGCAACGCATCCAGGAAGAAGTTGTTCTTCCATTGGTCGGTCTCCTGGTTCAAGGTGAGCTTTGCGTTGACGTTCTGCGACCGCGAGTTGCCGGTGGTCGATGCGAAGCCTACCTCGCCCGAGCCGGTCCAGTTCCCCGAGCTGGTCTGCGTACCGGAAGAAGTGTCCTGGGCCTGGGCGGTGAATGTGACCAGGGTGGCAAGCGCCAGGCCAGTCATCAGGATGTTTTTCATCGCTCGTCGTCCTACACGTTAAAAAGCCGTTGAGCGCGCCACTTTAACGGTACGGCTTGAATGCTTAGTGAATATTTAGAACGATCCTAAACCCGTTAACGTTCTTCTTGTGCGGCGGACTGCGAGAGCGCGAAACGTGTCAGCGCGAAATCGTAAAGCCATAATTCCAGGCTTTTGCCGACGACACAGGCCGACGCGGCGCCCAAGGAAAGCCAGCGTCCTGCGGGAAACACCGGAACCAGCAGCAGGCTCAGGCAAGGCACTGCCCAGATCAGCACGGCGGCAAGGAAGCGCCGCGATTGCAAGCCATAGGCGCGCTGGCGGTATTGGCCGAGGCTGGGTTCGCGCAAGGATTGCCAGCCAAGCCCGTCCACCAGGCCCAGCAGCATGGCCATCAGCAGCAGCCCGATCGCCCAGGGCCATGGCTCTACCGCATCGCCGGTGAGATTCGCCTGGAAGATGACACAGACCCATAACCACAGCCCGCCGCCATACCAGGCCGACAGCACGCGGCTCACCGGCAATTGCATCGCCACCCCGGCCTGGCACGCGAGCCGGCGGGTGCGGTAGCCGTAGGCGCTGGTTACCAGGCAGGACAGGCTGCAGAACATCAATGCCATGCTGAGCAGGCGTGTGGCCCAGAACGCTTCGTCGCCCCGCACCAACCCGGCCAAGCCCAGCATGGGCAGGTAAGTGGCCAGCGCCAGCAGGGCTTCGCGGGTAGGTCGGTGTGCCGCTCCGATGCGCCAGCCGTGCCATTCGGGCATCACCCGCAGGCGCAGGCAGGCGGCGAGCAAACCGGCGCTGACGAACACACAGCCCAAGGCCAGCGGCACCAGCGCATCACCCCGCCCGGCACTGTAAATGCCCAGCGCCAGCGCCAGGCCAAGCAGCATCCACAGCCCATAGCCGCACAGGGCCAGGACTTCCAACAGCATAGGCGCCAGCCCCATCGAAGGGGTTTGCAGGTCGCCGCTAACCGATTGCGGTGGAGGAGACGATATATCCATGGGACCGGGGAAAGTCCGCACGCACGCTTGCGGGCGTCACGTAGCATGCTCATGCTACACAAATCCCATTGCCGAACGTCGAGATGGACCGCTACGAGCGCATTCTTACCCTGCACCGCCTGCTGAAGTCGGCCCATTACCCGGTGCCACTGCCCAGGCTGATGGACGAGCTTGAGTGTTCGCGGGCCACGCTGTACCGCGACATCGCCTTTTTGCGCGATGCGCTGGGCGCGCCGATCGAGAGCGCCGGCGGCGAACATGCCGCCTTCCGCTATGAAGCCACCGAGGGCCAGCGCTTCGAGCTGCCCGGCTTGTGGCTGACGTCAGACGAACTGGCCGCGCTGCTGGCGTTGAACGAACTGATCGGACGCAATGGCCCCGGAGTGCTGGCCGGCGCGCTGGCTCCGTTCAAGACCCGCATCGAACACTTGCTGTCCGACCGCGCCAGCGGCAAGGCGCTGCCGGTGGAGCGCATCCGCGTGATTCCGTGGGGCGAACGCAAGCTTGACCAGCAGGCTTTCCGGATTACCGCGGGTGCAGTGCTGGATCGCCGGCAACTGCGATTCCTGTACCGTGCGCGCACCACCAATAACGAAAGCCGCCGCACGGTTTCGCCGCAACGGCTCACGCACTATCGCGACAATTGGTACCTGGATGCCTGGGACCATGATCGCGAAGCGCTGCGCAGCTTCGCGGTGGATCGCATCGCCGAACCCCATACGCTGGAAGCGGCTGCCGTCGACGTGGCGGAGAACGAGCTCAACGACCTGCTGGCATCGAGCTACGGCATCTTCGCCGGCAAACCGAAGGCGTGGGCAACCATCCGCTTTTCCTCGCACGCCGCGCGCTGGGTAGCCGACGAGCATTGGCATTCGCAGCAGAAAGGCACATGGCTGTCGGACGGGCGATATGAGCTGCAACTGCCCTATTCCAACTCGCGCGAGCTGCTGATGGATGTGCTCAAGTATGGGCCCGACGCGGAAATCGTCGCGCCGCTGCCGCTGCGCGAAGAGATGAAGATCATGCTGCAGCTGGCGCTGGGCGGCTATCAGTGAACGGGTCATAGCGAGCCACCTCATGCCGGCAACACCATCAACGGACATCCGCTCGCAAACCGCTCACGAGGAATCGGTCCGCAAACCGACCGTCGCGCTGGCGCTTGGAGCCGGCGGCGCGAAAGGGCTGGCGCACATCGGTGCGATCGAAGAGCTTGAAGCAAACGGCTTCCAGATCGTTGCCATTGCCGGTTGCTCGATCGGCGCGCTGATCGGCGGCATCCATGCCACCGGCAAGCTCGACGTTTATCGCGACTGGGTCTGCTCGTTGGACAAGTTCGACGTGCTGAAACTGGTCGACTGGTCGTTTTCCTTCGCCGGCGGCGGGTTGATCAAGGGCGAGAAGATCATCGGTGCGATGCTGGATTTGATCGGCGACGTGCGCATCGAGGAATTGCCGATCGCCTTTACCGCCGTGGCTACCGATATCGAGCGCGAGCGCGAAGTCTGGCTGACGCGCGGCTCGCTGTTCGATGCGGTCCGCGCATCGATCGCCATCCCGACCCTGTTCCGGCCGCATGCCATCGAGGGACGCTTGCTGGTGGATGGCGCGCTGCTCAATCCGGTTCCCGTGACGCCGCTGATCCGCGAGCCGGCCGACTACGTGGTCGCGGTCAGTATCGACGGCCCTGCCGAAACCAACGTTCCCGTGGAGATTTCCGCTGGCGAGCCAAAGCGCGGCCTTGGCCACCTGCTGGGACGCCTGCTTCCGGGTAGTAGCTCGGCGAAAGCCGACGAAACCAAGGCGCGCGAACCAGGCGCGCTGGAATTGCTGGGGCAATCCATGGACCTGATGCAGGCCAATCTCTCGCGCTTGCGGCTGGCCGCGTACCAGCCGGATATCCTGGTGCAACTGGCGCGCAATGTATCGACCGCCTATGAGTTCTATCGCGCACGCGAATTGATCGAACTGGGTCGCGAAAAAACCCGGCAGGCGATCGAAGCATGGAAGCACACCCATCGCTAGGGCATGCCTTGCGTGCACGCTTAGCGCAGGCCGTTGGCCTTCATCCAATTGTCGAGATACATCTTCAGCGCCACCGCCTGGTTATGTTCCTCGTCGCTCGCGCTGTAGAGCAAGGTAAGGCGATGCCGCTCGGCCTGGGTGACCAGTGGTTGCCAGAAGATTTTGCGCGCATCCAATTCGCTGGCATAGCGATGACGGAAACCTTCCCAGCGGGAGGGTTCGTGGCCGAACCATCGACGCAACGCCGTAGTGGGCGCCAGTTCGCGGGCCCAGATATCCAGTGCGGCATCTTCTTTCTTGAGGCCGCGCGGCCATACGCGATCGACCAGCACGCGATAGCCGTCCGATTTGGCCGCGGGCTCGTAGACACGTTTGACGGCAATACTCACGGACGGTCTCCCGCACGGCGCTACGGCCGCCAAGCATACGCCGCGGACATATATAGCCGACGTGATGCCGCTCAGAGTTCTTCGACGCGCGTCACCTTGGCGCGACGCATCAGCCACGCGACTCCGCGCAAATCGGCAACACCGACCCAGAGACGGTCGAGCATGCCGTACTTGGAAGTACCGGCGGTGCGCGGGCGATGGCCGACCGGTACGCTCTGGCTGCGATAGCCGGCACGTTTCACCAGCGCCGGCAAGTAGCGATGCATGTGATCGAAGTACGGCAAGCGCAGGAATACATCGCGCTCGAACAGTTTCAAGCCGCAGCCGGTATCGGGTGTGTCATCGCGCAACATGCGCGAACGCACCGCATTGGCGACCTTGGACGAAATGCGCTTGTTGAAGCTGTCCCGGCGGGTGGTGCGCCAGCCGGCAAAAAGCTTGACCTCCGGTTGCGCATCCGCGCGTGCGGCGAGCAGCCTGGGAATATCGGCCGGATCGTTCTGGCCGTCGCCATCGAGCGTGGCGATCCACGGCGCGCGCGCGGCACGGACCCCATTCCACACGGCCGTGCTCTGGCCGCTGCGGCTGACGTGATGCAACACGCGCAACTCTGGATAGCTGGCCTTTTGCGCGTTCAGGACCGCGCGGCTGTCGTCGCTGGAATCGTCGTCGACGTAGACGATCTCGAATTCCAGCTTGCCACGCAGCGCGGCGGCGATTTCGGCAAGCAGCGGCGGAATGTTGTCGCGTTCGTTGAAAACAGGCACGACCACGGAGAGCTGAGGCATGAATGAGGCCTTCCAATACAAATCGGTATGAACGGGCGATGTATTTTTCGCCCGCCATGCCGGCATACACCGGCATACAGTGTTCCTACCATGCAAAGCATTCGAAACGATGTCGTGTGCGTTACACGGGATACTTCACGATCCAGGCGGCGGCAGGGCGGCCACGGTCTAGCGCATCTTGCCCAGGATCCCTTCCAGCTCGTCGTTGCTGTGGTAATGGATCACCAGTTTGCCGCGTCCGCCACGGCCGTGCGCGACTTCCACTTTGGTGGCGAAGCGTTCGGCCAGCTCGCGCTCCAGCGCATCCACATTAGGGTCCCGCGCCGGCGCGCTTTTGGCTTTGCCCTTGGGCGCGGTCTGCGCCTTGCGCGCGGCGTCTTCGAGTTCGCGCACGCTCCAGTTGTTGCGTGCCGCTTCCAGCGCCAGCGCCTCCGCATCGCGTTCGGGCAAGGTGAGCAGGCAACGGGCATGGCCCATTTCCAGTTTGCCGTCATCGAGCAAGCGCTTGATCGAGGCCGGCAGTTCGATCAGGCGCAGCATGTTGGATACCGCGGCGCGCGAACGGCCTACCGCGTCGGCAGCTTGTTGGTGAGTGAGGTCGAAATCGTCGATCAAGCGCTTGATGGCGTCGGCTTCTTCCAGCGGCGTGAGGTCCTGGCGCTGGATGTTTTCGATCAGCGCCATGGCCGGCACGGCGACTTCGGGAACGTCCTTCACCAGTGCCGGAATATCGCTGAGCTGGGCGCGCTGCGCGGCACGCCAGCGGCGTTCGCCGGCGATCAATTCATAGCTGTTTTTGCCGATTGCCCGCACGACCACGGGCTGGATCAAGCCTTGCGCCTTGATTGAAGCGGCCAGTTCGTCCAGTGCTTCGTCATTCCAGTGGCGACGCGGCTGGTATTTGCCGGGCTGGATGTACTGGATCGGCAAGCTGCGCAGTTCGCCTTCCTGTTCGATCACCGATGGCGTACCGGCATCGCCGCCGCCCAGCAGGGCGTCGAGCCCGCGTCCCAGTCCGCGTTTCTTCGGGGCTGCCATGCTTACTCCTGATCCAGATGTGAGGCTTCCAGCGATTCCTCGGGCGCATTGCCGTGCATGGCGTGCAGCGCCGCCACCGCCGCCTGCGAACCACGCTCGCGGCGGATGATCTCGCCGGCCAGCCCGATGTATGCAATGGCGCCGCGCGAACTGCGGTCGTACAGATGGATGGGCTGGCCGTGGCTGGGGGCTTCGGCCAGGCGCACGTTGCGCGGGATGATCGAGCGCAGCACCTTGTCGCCGAAATGCTGGGTGAGCTGCGCGGAGACTTCGTTGCCGAGGTTGTTGCGCACGTCATACATGGTGCGCAGCAGGCCTTCGATCTCCAGTTGCGGATTGAGGTGCTGGCGCACGGCCTTTACCGTGTCGAGCAGGCTGGAAAGACCTTCCAGCGCGAAATACTCGCACTGCACCGGAATCAGCAGGCCATGGGCGGCGGTGAGCGCGTTGACGGTGAGCAGGTGCAGGGTCGGCGGACAGTCGACCAGGATGATGTCGTATTTGGGTGCGATCTTCGCCAGCTGTTCCTTGAGCCGGTTTTCGCGCGCAAGCGCATCCATCAGCTTCAGTTCGGCCGCGGTGAGGTCGCCATTGCCCGGCAGCAGGTCGTAGTGTGCTTCGGTGGCAACGATGACCTGCTCGATCGGTGCTTCGCCCAGCAGCACTTCGCAGCCATTGGGAGTGGCCTCGTGCTTATTCACGCCGGATGCCATGGTCGCGTTGCCCTGCGGGTCCAGATCGACCAGCAACACTTTGCGCTTCGCCGCGGCGAGCGCCGCGGCGAGGTTGACAGCGGTCGTGGTTTTGCCGACGCCACCCTTCTGGTTGGCGACAGCGATGATACGGGCCATGTCTCGTCCGGTACCGTGCGTGTTCGAAAGGACGGCTAGATTAGCAGGATGTGGGCTGTAACCTGGAAAAACCGGGCATGCCGGTGGACTTCAGGGCAGCTTTACTGGCTGGTGGCGCGGCGGCCGAGCACGACCAGGTGGCGCTCCGCCGATTCCAGCCCGGGTACCTTGAGGGCGTGCATGCGGCGCACCTCGAAGGCAGCCGGCACGCCAGGCAACTCGTCGTCCGGCGCCTTGCCTTTCATCGCCAGCCAGATGCCGTGCGGCGCCAGCAGATGCCCGCCCCAGCCCAGCATGTCGGCGAGGCTGGCGAACGCCCGGGCGGTGATGCAGTCGAACTGGCCCTGCACTTCCTCCACGCGCGATTGCACGGCGCGCACGCCTTCCAGCTTCAACGCGCGGATCGCCTCGCGCAGGAAGCGCACCTTCTTGCCATTGGAATCGACCAGCAGGATCTGCCGGCCGGGCGCCGCGATCGCCAGCGGAATACCCGGAAGACCCGGGCCGGTACCCAGGTCCGCAAGGGTTTCGCCCTGCAGGTAGGGCAGGATGGTCAATGCATCAAGCAGGTGGCGGGTGACCATTTCGGCCGGATCGCGGACGGCCGTGAGGTTGTACGTCGCGTTCCAGCGCTCCAGCAAGGCAAGGTAATCGAGCAGGCGTGGCACTGCATCGGCCGGCAGCGCCACTCCGAGCGCATCGATGCCCTGTTCAAGTCGGACTTGCAGGACGGCGCGATCGGTCATGGAACGTTCCTTCGGGACAGGCCGCGCAGTATCGGCGCGGATGCTCCCGGATGCCAGAATCGAGTAAAAAAAGAAGACCCGCCGTAGCGGGTCGATGCTTTCAGGATCCCCTGGACCGGTGCTTCTCGGGCAGCCTGGCCAGTTCGTATTTTGCTCAGGCTGCTTCCAGTTCCACGCGCGTGACCATGACGCCGCGTTCGCGCAGATGGCTGTTGAGGTTGGACTTGAGGCGGGCGGCTACTTCGCGACGTTGTTCATCGCCGGCTTCCACCTCGGCATGCAGAGCGTCGAGTACGCGGTTGCGGATCAGCTGGTCGGCCTGCTCGATCACCGCATCGGCACGCTCCGGCTCCAGCACCTGCCAATAGACCGTTCCATGCATGGGCTTGGTTTCCACCAGCGAAGCATCGAAGCTCAAGGTGCGGCCGCCAAGATCGATGCGATGACCGACACGGTCCAGCAACGGCAACACGACGTGGGTTCCGGGCTGCAGCAGCCGCACGGGCTTGCCGTGGCGGTAGAGACTGTGGACCTGTCCTGTCGGCACGCGCTTCACGGCAACCGCCGCGAAGGCGCATACCAGCATGATCAATGTAAGGGTCAGGACGGTCATGGTCTTTTAAAACAACCTGTTATGGTTTATTTCTGAAAGTTTTACGAAGCATCATTGTACAGGCACATGAAGCCGCTTGGATTAATCTTTATTTAACGACGAAAAAGTAGCCCGGGCCATCTTGCTCTCGAGCAGCAGACTTAACAATTGCCAGCATCGACCCTGAGCATCAGTCGTGCCACCGCCCCTGAAAGAAAACGCCCCACCGATATCGCTATCGGCAGGGCGGCGGATGGACTGAAGCGGCCGGTCTAGAACTTGCCGGCACGGAAATCGGCAATGGCCTGGTGGATCTGCTCCGGCGTATTCATGACGAACGGGCCGTAGCGCGCGACGGGCTCCTGCAGGGGCCGGCCGGCCACCAACAGCACGCGGGCCGGGGTTTCGCGACCGGCGATGCGCACGCTGCCACCCTGGGACAGCACCGCCAGCTCGCTGCGCGAAAGCGTTTCGCCGCCAACCTGGGCATCGCTGCCGTCAAAGACGTAAGCGAAGGCGTGGTGCTCCTGCGGCAAGGGAATATCGATTCCGGCGCCCGCCTCGACCGCAATATCCAGGTAGACCGGGGCAGTGGCGATACCCGCTACCGGACCGCTGGCGTCACCCAGGGTGCCGGCGATGACCTTTACCGTCACCCCGTCAGCGGGACGAACAACCGGTATCCGCTCCGGACCGATGTCCTGGTAGCGCGGTGCAGTCATCTTGTCCCCGGACGGCAGGTTCACCCACAGCTGGAAACCCCACATCAGGCCATTTTCCTGCTGCGGCATTTCCGAATGCAGGATGCCGCGTCCGGCGGTCATCCATTGCACGCTGCCCGGGGTGAGGTTGCCACGATTGCCGTGGTTATCACCATGCTGCATGTGGCCGGCCAGCATGTAGGTGACGGTTTCGAAACCGCGATGCGGATGCTCGGGAAAACCGGCGATGTAATCGCCCGCCTGGTCGGAGCGGAATTCGTCCAGCAACAGGAAAGGGTCGAGCATGTCCAGCCCAGGCTGGCCGATGATGCGCTTGAGCTTGACGCCCGCCCCGTCGGATGTGTCGATGCCGCGAATGCGGCGAAGAATGCGGCGCTCGGTCATGCCATGCTCCGATAGAAGGTCTGCGCCACATGATGGTTGCGCTACGCCGCACACCCAAGCAGAGCAAAGTGAACGGAGTGTTTCCCGCATCCACGCAGTTCGATCGGCAGGCCAGGGAGCTGGCCTCCGATGCCCTGTTCTTTGTTTAGTGCACCCAGTGCCCGCTGCGCTGGCGGGGTGGTGCCGCATGGTCATTACTGGTATCGCCGGTTTGGTTGAAAGCGTCGATTTCCGCCTCGGTGGCCGGATGTTCGTACCAATAATGGCTAACGGCCCCGAGCACCGCGGGCAGTTGCGCCAGGCACTCGTCGTATTCCTCGTCGCTAAGCTTCTCGAATTCGGTTTCCGCGCTCAGGATGCCTTCGTCGACGGCCAGTGCCATGACTGGCCCGAGCATTTCCATCAGCGATGGATCGTCGGCCAGGCGCTTTTCCCACAGTCCTGCACGCAGGTCGATGCCGCGACTGAAACCTTCGCACCAGCCTGCGGCCGACAGCATGGGACCGGTATCGGTATCCATCTCGCCAAGGATCGGCTCGTAAGCATCGACATCGAGCTCGGCGCTGATCGAATCATTAAGCTTGGCCAGCAGCGCCAACATGCGGTTGCCTTCCGCTTCATCGGCAAACGGCTCATGCAACACTTCAGGCAGCCATTCTTCGGGAAGCACTTGCACGGGCCCGACGGAAAGCGCGCTCAGCAGGCCATGCACGCCATCGAGCAGCAAATGACCGTCCCGGGCATGCAGGCGCAGATAGTTGTCGAGCTCGTCGAGCTCGTTGTCGTCCAGGGAACTGGGCCAGTCGGTCTTGATGTCGCTCATCGTTATCAAATATCCAGGTCTACCGTGACCGGGGTGTGGTCGGAAGGTCGCTCCCAGCGACGCGGTTCGCGGTCGATAGTGGCCGTTCTGGCCGATGATTTCAGGGCATCGCCAAGCAGGATCAAGTCAATGCGCAGGCCCATGTTGCGCCGGAACGCGCCCTGCCGGTAGTCCCACCAGCTGTAGTGGCCGGCATCGGCTTCGAACAGCCGGAAACTATCGTGCAGGCCCAGCGCGGTGATCGCTTTGAGGGCAGCCCGTTCCGGCGGCGAGCACAGCACCTCTTCGCCCCAGCCGGCGGGGTCGTAGACGTCGCGATCGTCCGGCGCAATGTTGAAATCACCGAGCACCACCAGCTTCGGATGCCGCTGGATCTCTTGTGCAAGAAAGTCGCGGACTCGTTCCAGCCAGTGCAGCTTGTAGATGTATTTCTCGTCGCCTACGGCCTTGCCATTGACAACGTAGAGATCCACCACTCGCACGCCGCCGACAGTGGCCGCCAGGACGCGCCGCTGCGGGTCGTCCAGGCCGGGAACATCGGTAAGTATGTCGTCGAAACGCAGGCCGGTGTCATTGCGCGCCAGGATGGCTACGCCGTTGTAAGTCTTCTGTCCGGCATACACCGCCTGGTAGCCGGCGGCGGCCAGTTCGTCGACCGGGAACTTGGCGTCCTCCAGTTTGGTTTCCTGCAAGGCCACTACATCCGGCCGCGCATCAGCAAGCCACTGGGTGAGGTGTGGCATGCGCACCTTCAGCGAGTTTACGTTCCATGAGGCGATTTTCATGCCGGAATTGTAAGCGATGCCGGTGACGGCGACCGCCAGGAATCTTGGTCCACGCACTTTCAGAGCACATGCGCTGGACCGCCGGGATTGCCAAGCCAACACACGCGAGGAACCGGGCCCATGCCCTGCCGCGATGCATCCAGCTGCCGTGCTCGCATCACCCAGGGAAAGCTGGCGCGCTATGCCGGCTGCCGCGCACTTGAGTCCGCTATGAAACGCTTCGCCCTAGGCCATCGCATCCTGCTTCAGGAAACGGTTGCTGTCCTGCGCGGGTGGCCTCACTTGTAGGAAGGCATAGGTGATCGCCGTTGGCGCAGCATCAAGCACTGGGCGCATTCCTTGCTGCCATGGACAATGCCTTCATGCACATGGGCATGGACCCATTGAACTGTTAGCGTTAGGGGCTTCCCGTACCTGCGGAACACCCGCCATGCCCAAGACACCCCACCTGTTGCTGCCATTGCTGGCGGCCCTGCTCGCTCCCGCGGCGTTTGCCGACGCGCCAAACGCCACTGATCCGCGAATCAGCACACTACTTACCCAGCTAGGCAAGGTGCGTGACATCGATGCAGTGGCGTTATCGCCGGATGGGCAACAACTGGCCTGGGTGGTGGAGACGAATGACAAACCGGGCATCATGTTGGCCGATGCGCACGGTCAGCACGCGCACCGTATCGGCCTGGCCACCAAGCCGGGCGACTGCAGCGAATATGGCCTGGCTTGGGCGCCGGATTCGCACCGCCTCGCATTTCTTTCCAATTGCGCCAGTTCGCGCGCCGGCATAGGCGGCAAGCAGCCGGATGTGTATGTGCTGGACACGCAAGGCCAGGACCAACCCGTGCGCCTATCTTCCGGCCTGCGCGGCTATGTGCATGCACTGGAATGGTCGCCGGACGGCAAGACCGTGGCCATGCTCTATGTGGAAGGCGCCACCCGCCGCGCCAGCGCAGTCGCGGCAGCGAAGCCCGCGATTGGCGAGATCGGGGTAGAAGGTATCGAAGTACAACGTGTTGCCACGCTCCCCGCGCAAGGTGGCTCACTGCAGCAAGTCACGCCAGCAGGCAGCTATGTCTACGAATTCAGTTGGGCACCCGATAGCCAGGGCATCGCCTACGTGGCAGCACCGGCACCCGGCGACAACAACTGGTGGATTGCGCAGCTGTACGTGCAGCCAGTACAACCCGGCGCGCCGCGCACGGCACTGGTCGATCCCGCGACCGTAAGCGGATCCCTACATGGATTGCAGATCGCATTGCCGCGCTGGTCGCCGGATGGTTCGCGCATTGCTTTCATCGGCGGACTGATGAGCGATGAGGGCTCGACCGGTGGCGATATCTACAGCGTGCCTGCCCGTGGCGGCGCCCCGATCAATCTTACCCCCGGTATCCGCGTGTCACCGTCCTGGTTCAGCTGGAGTGGGCCGGACTCCATGCTGGTCGACCAAGTGCACGATGGCCAAGCCGAGGTGGCGCATTACACGCTCAGGGACAACCATGCGCAACAGCAGCGCGTGCTGTTTACGGTACCCGGTTACATCGGTGATGGAACGGCACTGCTGGCGCTCTCCCTGTCGGCTGATCATCGTTATCTTGCTTTTAGCGGATCGTCTTTCGAAACGGCGCCGGAAGTCTACGCCGGTCCACTCGACGGTCAGGCTCCCGCCCCGGTCACCACGATCAACGCCGATCTGAAGCCAAGCTGGGGCAAGGCCACGTCGGTGGAATGGGACAACGAGGGTTTCCATGTACAGGGATGGCTGCTGTATCCCGCTCATTACGATTCCCATAAACACTATCCGATGATCGTCAATATCCACGGCGGTCCGTCGGCGGCCGTCCTGCAGCATTGGCCCTCGGTGGGTTACGGCGCCGTGCCTTTTTCCACGCTCGGATATTTCGTGTTCATGCCCAATCCGCGTGGCAGCTTCGGCGGGGGCGAGGCGTTCGTGCAGGCTAATCGCAAGGATTTCGGCTATGGCGATTTGCGCGACACGCTTGCCGGCGTGGATGCGGTCGAAAAGATGGTGCCAGTGGACGACCATCGGCTTGGCCTGACCGGCTGGAGCTACGGTGGCTTCATGAGCATGTTCGTGCCGACCCAGACACAACGTTTCCGCGCCGTGGTGGCGGGTGCAGGCATCGCCAATTGGCAGAGCTACTACGGCCAGAACTTGATCGACCAATGGATGATCCCGTTCTTCGGCTCATCCGTGTATGACGATCCAGCAGTCTATGCGAAAAGCTCGGCCATCAACTTCATCAAGAAAGTAAAGACGCCAACGCTGATCGTAGTGGGCGAGCGCGACGCGGAATGTCCCGCACCGCAATCATTTGAATATTGGCATGCATTGCGTGCGCTGGGCGTGCCCACCTCGCTGGTGGTGTACGCCAACGAAGGCCATCATTTCTATAACCCGGCCAACCAGCGCGATGTTCTGCAGCGTGCGTTGAACTGGTTCGAGAAATATTTGCCCGCCGGGCAGTAAGCGCTCCGCAGATCTTCCGTCCGCGCAGCCACGCCGGGCGGAAGATTCAAAACAGTTTGCCTGCAGTGATTGCCTGCGTGGCGGTGGCGTGAAGCATCCCATTGCAGTCGGCCTTCTTTTCGAAGCCGTGATGCTGCCTTCACTATGTTTCTACCGCACGAATTCCAAGATGCATAGGTCGTGTTGTTGCGGCATGCACACTTCCTGTGGAAGGCGAACCTAGCGATGCGGACAAGCACGGTTCTTGCAACATACGATTCGCGCGATGCAGACGATATCTGCCTCTCACGCCGGCGTTTCCTCGTGTTGACGGCCTCCACACTACCCGTACTGCTTCTTGGCGGGTGCACGACTTCGCGTTCCGCCCCCACAACAAAGTATTTCACCGCTGGCGAAATGCGCTTTGTTCGTGCTGCGGTAGCCCGACTGATACCCGCGGATGAACTGGGCCCAGGCGCATTGGAAGCTGGAGTCGCAGAGTTCATCGATAGCCAATTAGCCGGAAGCTTCGGGCGGGCCTCTAGCTGGTATATGGAAGGGCCCTGGCAACTGGGAACGGAGCAACAGGGCTATCAGCTCTCGCTGACACCCTCCGAGCTCTATCGCAGCGCCATTCCGTTCGTTGAGGCACATTGCAGGCAACTTTACGGCGCCATCTTTGCGGTATTGCCGTCTTCGAAGCAGGATGACGTCCTGCATGCGCTGGAAAAGGGAAACGTGCCCATGACGGGTATTCCCAAGGACACTTTCTTTGAAGCCCTGCTGCAGAACACCATGGAAGGCTTTTTTGCCGATCCCATCTATGGTGGCAACCGCGATTTCATCGGTTGGAAATTGATCGGATTTCCAGGGCCCCGGTACAACTACCTCGAAGAAATCGGCAAGTTTGGCCAACCTTATAACCAACCTTTCGTGAGTTTGGGCGGCCGCGTTCCCAAGGTAGAAGCATGACGCCGGACAAGCGCATGCCCGCTGTCGATGTGGTCCTGGTTGGATTCGGCTGGACCGCATCGATCCTTGCGCAGGAATTGACCAACGCAGGCCTACAAGTGCTTGCGTTGGAGCGAGGTGCATTTCGCGACACCGTGCCAGATTTTTCTACGGCGCAAATACAGGACGAGTTGCGCTATGCGGTGCGCAAGCAAGGGTTCGAGCAAACTGCACGCGAGACGCTGACGTTCCGAAACACGACCAGCCAAGTTGCATTGCCGATGCGAAAGCTAGGGTCCTTCTTGCCTGCCGCCGGTGTCGGGGGTGCGGGCGTGCATTGGAACGGACAGAACTGGCGATTCCTTCCCACGGATTTTGTCGCGCGTAGCCATACCGAACAGCGCTACGGTAAAAAATTCATACCGCCAGGCATGAACTTGCAAGATTGGGGCGTCACCTACGATGAGATGGAGCCTTATTACGACCGCTGGGAATATCTATGCGGCATTTCTGGGCAAGCTGGCAATATCGGCGGCAAGATTCAGCCAGGCGGTAACCCGTTCGAAGGGCCGCGACGCCGCGATTTTCCGCTTCCACCGCTGCGTCGCAGTGCTTCTACCACGTTTTTCGATCAGGCGGCCAAGGAACTGGGACTGCACCCGTTTCCCTGTCCTGCTGCAAATGCATCGCGCCCCTACGTTAATTCGCTGGGCGTACAAATGGGACAATGCACCTTCTGTGGCTTTTGCGAGTGGTTCGGTTGCGGCAATTACTCCAAGGCGAGCCCGCAGACCACCATTTTGCCGGTGCTGTTGAAGAAGCCAAACTTCAGCTTCCGCACCTATTGCGACGTTACACGTATCAACACTGACTCCACCGGAAAGAAAGCCACTGGCGTAACGTATGTCGGTGCCGACGGCAAGGTATACGAGCAGCCTGCAAATATCGTCGCCTTGTGCGCATTCGCATATCACAACGCACACCTATTACTGCTGTCGAAGATCGGCAAACCCTATGATCCCGGCACCGGCCAGGGAGTGGTCGGTCGCAACTATGCCTATCAAATGAGCAGTACCATTGGCGTAACGTTCAAAGACATTATCAATCCTTTCATGGGCGCCGGTGCCCTCGGACAGGTAGTCGATGACTTCAACGGTGACAATTTCGATCATGGTCCGCTGAATTTTATTGGCGGTGGTTATATCTGCCTGTGGAATACGGGAGGCCGCCCAATCCTGCAGGAGTATCTGCCGGACCAAACACCCAAGTGGGGTTCGGCTTGGAAGAAAGCGGTTCACGAGGATTATCTGCGCTCGACCTGG
The DNA here is from genome assembly GCF_044904675.1 of Dyella jejuensis. Taxonomy (NCBI): domain Bacteria; kingdom Pseudomonadati; phylum Pseudomonadota; class Gammaproteobacteria; order Lysobacterales; family Rhodanobacteraceae; genus Dyella; species Dyella jejuensis. Next base: position 47,686 of record NZ_JADIKJ010000003.1, read on the forward strand.
ATCCAGGGACATGGCAGCGTGATGAGCTATCGGTCCAATTATCTTGATCTGGATCCGACCTACACTGACGTCTATGGCAATCCACTATTGCGTCTCACGTTCGACTTTCAGCCGAACGAGCATGCGATGTCCAAATACATCACCGACCAAGGCGCACGCATTGCCCGCGCGATGCCCATCAAGGGACTGAAGGTGGAGCAACGATCGGGCGACTACTCCATCGTGCCGTATCAGACCACGCATAACACGGGCGGCGCTGCCATGGGTACGGATCCGAACACTAGCGTGGTAAACCGCTACCTGCAGTCGTGGGACGTACCCAATCTGTTTGTCCTGGGATCAAGCGTATTCCCGCAAAACCCCGGCTATAACCCGACCGGCACGGTCGGCGCGCTGACCTTCTGGGCAGCAGAGGCCATTCAACGCTATATAAAGAATCCTGGATCGCTGATGTAGCCATGAAACGCATCGCACTCATCGTGGCCATGCTTGCCTGTACGATCGTCCCTTCATTTGCGGCACAAGATCGGCTCGGTTCGCATGACTTCGTCAGTGTGTCGCATGGACGATACCTCGTGAAGGCAGGTGATTGCGAAGCCTGCCATACCGTGCAAGGTGGCGCAGCCTTTGCAGGTGGTCGCCCAGTGCCTACGCCATTTGGCATCATCTATTCCGACAACCTTACGCCCGATCGCGATACCGGTATCGGCACGTGGACGGGCGATGATTTCTACCAGGCGATGCACAATGGAATCGATCGGCAGGGAAAGCATCTGTATCCGGCCTTTCCTTATCCGTGGTTCACCCGGCTCAGCCGATCTGACGTACACGATATCAAGGCTTATCTGGACACCCTGACGCCGGTTCGCCAGGTAGATCGCGAACCGATGTTACCTTGGCCCATCAGTAATCGGCATGCGATGGCGGCATGGAATGCACTTTATTTCCGTGCAGGCACGTATGCTTACCGCGACGACAGATCTCCCCAATGGAATCGCGGAGCATATCTGGTGCAAGGCGCAGGTCACTGTGGCGCATGCCATTCGGACAAGAACATCCTCGGCGCGGCCAATCACAAACATCCCTTACAGGGCGGCTTCGCCGAAAATGTGTATGCACCCAATCTGGGCCAGGGTGAAGAAGATGGTCTCAGCCGATGGAGCGAGCAGGATATCGTCGACTATTTGAAAACGGGGCGTAGCCGGCAAGCCACTGCCGCCGGCCCCATGGCAGAAGCGGTGGAACAGTCCACACAGTACCTCACGCAAGCTGACCTGCAAGCCATCGCGCTTTACTTGAAAGGTGTTGAGGGCCCGAGACCTGACCGAATAGCTGTCCCCGATGCCCATGTCATGCGTGATGGTGCCGGCATTTACGAGGACGAATGCACAGGATGCCATATGGAAGATGGCAACGGCGAATCCAGTGTATTCCCAGCATTGCGTGGTAATAACAGCGTAACCACTTCCGAGCCGGATACCGTTATCGCTACGGTACTGCAAGGCGCGAAGCTGCCCGCAACGAAAAGCTCTCCTACAGCGTTGGCCATGCCTGCCTTTGCAGAAAAACTCGACGACGCGCAGATCGCTGCGCTGGTGACCTATATACGAAACGCATGGGGAAATCGGGCGAGCGCCATATCCACATCGGATGTCAGCTCGCTACGTGAACGATTGAAAAAGTCTCCAGAGTGATGTGCCAGGGAGTTCGCATCCCTTTGCTCGCTCCCAGCGACTGCCGGCTTGTCAGCGCCAATCTCTCGCAGGGCATGCATACTCAGGCTGTGCTTGCTGCGGCCGAGCACGCAATGGCTCTATCTCGGGCCACGCTACGCTTAGCGACGTCCTGCCTGTTGCAGTCGCTGTGCCAGCCATGTTGCCATCGCGGACATCGGATAATTTTGTTCGAGCTGCCGATGCATTTCCTCGAACACGGATGGCGAGATCGTCCAACCCAGCGGCAGCGGGTAATTGCCGGGACAAAGCCGCATATGCCACAGCACGTCGCCCTCACCCGCATCGGTCGGATCGATGCGCAACGCCGCCAATAACCCGGCCCGGGCGAATTCGCCGCGTGCATCGCGCGTATCCAGCAAGGCCACGATCGGCGCCGTGGCCTCGCCATAGTTCGCGCGCTCTGTCGGACTGGGCGTGCGTGGGCATGCCGCCGAATAATACGGCAACGGTTGCTTGGGATCGTGCGCATCGACGAAATCCTGCAAGCTCGGATCGTTGCTGATATGCAGCACCACGAACTGCAACGGCTGCGCCTGCTTCGCAGCGATCTGGCGCAGGCGATGCATCAGTTCACGCAAGGTGGTGGCGCCGGAATTTTCGAAATAACCGCCGTCCACCAGTTGCAACGCGGCCGGTGCCGCCGAAGAGTTGGAGCTGGTGGCGGTCTGCAGCGTGCCGGCGGGGCTCAGGTAGGTGAAACGTGCGCTGTTGAGCGCCACTTCGCTGAGTGGTACGCGCGGATCCAGCCAGTTGGAGGCGTCGTAAGCGGTGGTCCAGGGGCTTTCGGCGAATGGCCGAAATGGATCCTGGATGAATCGCCAGCCTTCCCCAACCGTCGTGCTGTTGAGGAACAGCGCGGGGGCATGGGTGTTTACACGGCCGCTTCTATCTTCATAAAGCTGGGCAAAAGGTTGGGCAAATGCTGCCATTCCTTGTGCTTGTGCAGCCTGTTCCCAGGCGCGCGTCAGCGCCCGGCCACGATCGTCGAACCACGCACCTGGCAACCAACGCTGCGTGAAGTCGACAAACCATGCGTTCGCCATGACCGGTGCGAGGAAATCGTGGTCGAGCATGTTTTCGCTGCGCGCCTGCGCGGCCAGCCCGGTTTGCGGCGCTACCTGCAACGCGGCGACATAGGTAGCCAAGCCAAGGCTTCCGCCTGATACGCCACTTGCCGCAAATAGATATCGCTCGAACTGCGGTTCGCCGCCGTCGGGCGGCAACGATTGATCGACCAGCGCGGTAAACCGGCTCAGTACCATCGCGGTCCACGCAGCGCTGCGCAGGCCACCGCCTTCGGTGGATACCATGATCACGGGACAGGCACGTTGCCGGTTGCAACGGCTTTGCAGCCAGGCCTGGGCATAGTCATCGAAGGCCGGACGCTGGTCGGGAGGTGGAACGCCCGGCCGTTGATGCGTGCTCATGGCCGGATACTGGCGCACGCGGTGATTGTCATTGAGGTGCAGCGCATGCAGGCTCATCGCCAGTACTGCCAGCAAGGTCAGCAGCGGGATACCGCGGCGATCGGCCAGCATGCATAGAAATCCGCCGCTCATGCAGAAGAAACTGCCGGCTATCAGAAGTACGGCCAACGAACCCATGCCGTCGAACTGACGCGGCTGTATCAGCACCAGCACCGTGATCAGCACATTGAGCATCAATACGGCGATAAACAGACTGATCGGTACGGTGCCCAGCACGGTAATCGATTCGGCCCTGGCTTCGGCCGGCGGCACGCCTCCGGCGTGATTTTCTGTCGCAGCCAGCCATTGTTGCCGGCCGATAAAGAAGACGACCATCGCCGCGGCTTCCACCAGCAGGCCGGCGGTGCGCAGATTGCGCCGATGGCATTGCAAATCGGTCGTGCAGGTTGCGTGCGGAATGCTGCGCAATGCCATCAGGTAACCGAACAGCAGCAGCAGGGGTACCAGGATGCCCAGCACGCGAGGTAGCCACTGCCGCAAACCCGCGGCGCGGGGATCCTGCAACGCCGGCCAGCGCGGGTACACCAGCCGGTAGGCGTTATGGGTCGTATACCAGATGGCGAGACCGGCCAGCGCACTGGTGGCAAGCAGGAACAGATAGCGGGTGCTGCTGGGATCCGCCCACATGGCGATCAGGAACAGTTCGCTGGCCTGGTCCACGTTGCTGATCACCAGCGCCGCCAGCAGCAGCACCAACAGTGAAACACGGATGGGCTTGCAATGGTCCAGGCCGATGGCCAGCCAGTCGATGACGGCGCCCAAGAAAGCGAAACGCTTGCGCTGTGGTGCCGATGTGGATGGATTCTGGTCAGCCATCGTTTCCCTCCCTTGGCACGCCTGGTCGATGGTCCATCATAAGATCGGAGGCGTAGCGAGGTGGTGGTGGTGATCATGCTCTCCACATGGACCCGGCATTATGCTCGCCAGTTCTGTACTTGGGATGACGACCACCCGTCATGTGCGGATTGCTCCTGATCACGCCGCTGCTTGCTTGGATGCTGCGCTTCATCCGCCATGGCGCGGGCACGATGGCTGTTCGTTGGCGTTGTCGGCCCATCGTTACAGTGCTGGCCTTTGCGCAGGCTCGTATCGAAATCCCATGCGCAGCCGGAACCGGGGATCAAGCGGCAAGCGCCTGGCGTGGCCCGGGCAAGCCGTCGCAGGATTGATGCCAGAACTTACCTTTGGCAGTTTAGCCACCTAAACGCTACACTCGAGCGGTTGACACGACGCGAAGGTGTCCTGCGGTTTTCACGAGTGTGCTCCCGGTAGACGGTGAGCAGGAGGCAAGCATGTCCAAGGTCTATCCGGTTGATTCCGCATTCGCCGCCAAGGCGCTCATCCGCAAGGCCGACTATGCGCGGCTGTACGCCGAGTCGGTGAAGGATCCCGATGGTTTCTGGGGCCGCATCGGGGAACGCCTGGAATGGTCGAAGAAGCCGACCCGGATCCGCGATGTCTCCTATGATCCCAGAGATCTGCATATTCGCTGGTACGACGACGGACAGCTCAATGTCGCGGCCAATTGCCTGGATCGCCATCTGGCAACCCGGGGCGACAAGACGGCGATCATTTTCGAGGGCGATGATCCGGCTGATTCGCGGCGCATCAGCTATCGCCAGTTGCATGCGGAGGTCTGCAAGTTCGCCAACACACTCAAGCACCTGGGCGTAAGCAAGGGCGATCGCGTGGCGATCTATCTGCCGATGATTCCCGAGGCTGCGGTCGCGATGCTGGCGTGCGCGCGCATCGGCGCGGTGCATTCGGTGGTATTCGGGGGATTCTCGCCCGACTCGCTGGGGGGCCGCATCGCCGATTCCACCGCCAAACTGGTCGTTACGGCCGACGAAGGTGTGCGCGGCGGCAAGAAAATTCCGCTCAAGGCCAATGTCGATGCCGCCCTGGAACGGCCTGGCACCCACAGCGTGGAAACCGTAGTCGTAGTGAGACGGACTGGCGCGGCCGTGCCGATGCAGTCGCCTCGCGACCGCTATTACCACGTGCTGATGGAAGGCCAGTCTGCCGACTGCCCACCGGAACCCATGGATGCCGAGCATCCACTGTTCATCCTGTATACCTCCGGCTCCACCGGCAAGCCGAAGGGTGTACTGCACACATCCGGCGGTTATCTGGTCTATGCCAGTTACACGCATGAACTGGTGTTCGACTTGCGCGAAGACGATGTCTACTGGTGTACCGCCGACGTAGGTTGGGTAACCGGACACAGTTATGTGGTTTACGGCCCGCTCGCCAACGGCGCGACCACCGTGATGTTTGACGGCGTGCCGAACTATCCCGATTTCAGCCGTTTCTGGCAGGTGGTGGATAAGCACAAGGTCAGCCTGTTCTACACCGCACCCACCGCCATCCGCGCGCTGATGCGCGAGGGCGAAGCGCCGGTGAAGAAATGCTCCCGCGCCAGCCTGCGCCTGCTCGGCTCGGTAGGTGAGCCGATCAATCCGGAAGCCTGGGAGTGGTATCACCGCGTAGTGGGCGATGAACGCTGCCCGATCGTGGATACCTGGTGGCAAACCGAAACGGGCGGCATCCTGATTACACCGTTGGCGGGCGCCATCGATGCCAAGCCTGGCTCGGCCACGCTGCCGTTTTTCGGCATCAAGCCCGCGGTGGTGGACGCAAGCGGCACCGTGCTGGAGGGCGCCGCCGAAGGCAATTTGCTGATCACCGATTCCTGGCCTGGCCAGATGCGTACCGTCTATGGCGATCACCAACGTTTTATAGACACCTACTTCAAGGCTTATCCCGGCAACTATTTCACCGGTGACGGCGTGCGTCGTGATCAAGACGGCTATTACTGGATTACCGGCCGCGTCGATGACGTGATCAATGTCTCCGGCCATCGCATCGGCACCGCGGAGGTGGAAAGCGCGCTGGTGTCCCATCCGAAGGTTGCCGAAGCGGCCGTGGTGGGCTGTCCGCATGAAATCAAAGGCCAGGGTATCTACGCCTATGTCACGCTGGTGGCGGGTGAACAGGGCAGCGATGGCTTGCGCAAGGAGCTGGTTGCCTGGGTGCGCAAAGAGATCGGTCCCATTGCTACACCCGATTACATTCAGTGGGCGCCGGGCCTGCCTAAGACTCGTTCGGGCAAGATCATGCGCCGCATCTTGCGCAAGATCGGCGAGAACCAACCCGACCAGCTTGGCGACATTTCCACGCTTGCCGACCCAGGGGTGGTGAAGAGCCTGGTGGATGAGCGTCTGATTCGCTGACTTCTCGGCTCAGCATCCCAAGGCGGGGAATGCCGCGTGCTTGTATCATGCCGCGGCGTTCCGGCAGCATGCCCGGATGCGAACGATCCATCGCCACGAAATCGCCGGGATCGCTTCCGAATTGGACAGCGACACGATCCACGTCTGGCTGCTCGATTACCAAAGATCGACGCGACGTGGGCCGCTGCTTGCTTTGCTCGGTTCGTACTTGGGCTTGCCTGCGGATGACTTGGTTCTGGTGACTGGTGAATACGGGCGTCCCGAACTTTCCCAACCACGGAGTCAGGTTCTCCAGTTCAACTGGTCGCATAGTGCGGACAAGGCAGCTATCGCGATAGCACGCGACGTCGTTCCCGGTATCGATATGGAACGCATCCGCGCTCGGCCGCGTGCAGCGCAGCTCGCCGAACGCTTCTTTCATGCAGAAGAAACGTTGGCGTTGGCGGCGTTGGACGATACGGCGCGCGAACTGGCCTTTTTTCGATTGTGGACGGAAAAGGAAGCCATGCTCAAAGCACTGGGCCGGGGCTTGGCCTTCGGGCTACATCGATTACGGCTTACCGTAGCGCAGGACTCAACGCGCCTGCTCTGGCTGGATGGAGATGATGCAAGCGAATGGCAGATACGGTCACTGGATCTTGCAGCAGGATATGTCGCCAGCCTTGCCTGGCGGGGAAAGCCGAAACAGATCCGCGTCTGGACACTTGCCGGCGGACCATGAACGGCGCACTGTGTCCGGCCCACGAATCAATTCTTGCCATCCATGACCCTGCTCAGCGTCAATCTCAACAAGATCGCCGTATTGCGCAATTCGCGCGGCGGCAGCGAACCGGATATTTCTACCGCTGCGGCAACCTGCATCGAGGCAGGCTGCGGTGGTATTACCGTGCACCCGCGACCGGACATGCGGCACGTCCGTCCGGATGACGTGCGCAGCCTGGCCGCATTGCTGCGTGGGCGCGTGGAGTACAACATCGAGGGAAATCCATTTGCCGGCCCACGCGGTGAATACCCGGGATTGATCGCCTTATGCCACGAAGTACGTCCTGCGCAAGTGACGCTGGTGCCTGACAGCGACGGCCAGATCACTTCCGATCACGGCTTTGACCTGATCCAGGATGCCAAACGCCTGCGCCCGTTGGTAGCGGAACTGCGGGAATTGGGTTGTCGCGTAAGTCTGTTCGTCGATCCGGGTGCGGGTGGCTTTGAACACGCCGTGGATATCGGCGTACAACGGATCGAAATCTATACCGGCCCTTATGCGGAAGCATTTGCGGAAGGCGACGCCGCTGCGCAACTGGCCCTATGCGTGGATACCGCGCGCCGCGCGCAGCAGGCTGGCCTGGCGGTCAATGCAGGACACGATCTCAGCCAGGCGAATCTGGGCACCTTGCGCGCCGCTATTCCCGGGCTTGCCGAAGTCTCGATTGGCCATGCCCTGATCGGCGAAGCCCTTTATGAGGGGCTGGCCAATACCGTGCGCAATTACCTGCAGATATTGCGCTGACAACGGCCGTCTGGACGGCCATTCGATGGCTACTCGATGCACGCCATGCGTGAAAGCAGAACCCCCGCATAAGCGGGGGTTCTGTGGGTAACGCTGGCAAGCTATACGACTGAACTGTTCCGATTCTGTCGCTGCCGTTACTGCCCGTTGCTATCGGTAAAGCCGATCTTGTTCAGCCCGTAGCTCTTCGCATCAGCCAACACGCGCGCAACGGTCTGATAAGGCACTTCGTCAGCCGCGTCGATCTGCACCTCCGGCTGATCCGCTTCGCTCTTGGTCGCAATGACCGCGATCTGCGTTTTCAGCTGTTGCTCGTCCACCGGAGTATCGTTCCAGTAGAACGCGCCGGACTGATCGATCTTCAAGTGCACCGGTTCCGGCGGATTGCTCGGCGGAATGATGTTCGGATTCGGCTGCGGCAGGTCGATCTTGATCTTGTGCGTCATGATCGGCGCCGTGATCATGAAGATGATCAGCAACACCAGCATCACGTCGACCAGCGGCGTAACGTTGATGTCGGCCATCGGGCCTTTGCCACTTCCACTACTGAATGCCATGGCTCATTACTCCTTGCCGGTCGTCATGAAGCCGACATGGACCATACCCGAGTCCTTGGCGTCACCAAGCACCTTGCGGACTGTCTTGAACTCGGTGTCCTTCGCCGCGCGAATCTGCAATTCGGGTTGTGGCGACATCGACGCAAGAACCACGAATTTCGATTTCAGTTCGGCATCAGAAATCGGATTCTGATCGTCGTTGAGGTACATGCTGCCATCGTCCTTGATGGCCAAATCCACAGGTGGAGTCAGCGGCGGCGTATCCGTGGTCTTCGGATTCGCCGTGGGCAGCTTCACCGTAATACGGTGCGACATCAGTGGAGCGGTGATCATGAAGATGATCAGCAGCACCAACATCACGTCGACCAGCGGCGTGACGTTGATTTCCGACATCGGCGAGCCGGATTCGTTTCCGGAGCTCATCGCCATGGGTCAATCCTCACTTCTGGGTCGGAGCGACGCCTTCGACACGCGCGCCGGTAGCGAAGAAATCGTGCAGGTCATGCGCGAACTCATCGAAGCGGGCGTAGGTCAGGCGGTTCGAACGGGTAAAGAAGTTGTAGGCGAGCACGGCCGGGATAGCGGTGAACAGACCGAACGCGGTCATGATCAACGCTTCACCCACCGGACCGGCCACTGCTTCCATCGAGGCGTTACCGGAGGCTGCAATGCGAATCAAGGCGTGATAAATGCCCCAAACCGTACCAAGCAGACCGATAAAAGGTGCAGACGAACCCACCGTAGCAAGCAGCGTCATACCGCCTTCCAGGCGCAGGCTCTCCCGAGCGACGGCCTGACGCAGAGCACGATCGATGAACTCCGAACGGCTGAGCGATTCTGCGAGACGACCACCACCGGCGGCAGCCTGCTGGTGATGCGCCACCGCAGATGCGGCGTCCAGGGCGATCTTCGAGAAGGGTTCACCCTTGGGCTGAGCTTCCAGCTCGCGAATTGCATCCTGGGTGGAATTATTGGACCAGAAGCCATTGATCACGCCGTCAGCGCGACCGCGGACCATCGAGTTACGGATGGCATTGGCGATGATGAAGTACCAAGAGGCAAAGGACATGATGACGAGCACCACGAAAACAATCCAACCCAAGAAATCGAAATTCTTGAGTAGGTCGTGGAAACCCATTTGCTGCATGGCCATTGCATTGGCGTTGCCACCCAGAGCCGGAGCGGCGGCATCGGAAGCAGGAGTCTGTTGGAACATAAACGCTACCCTTGGAAGTCAAGCGTGAACTGTAACTGTAATAGGTATTACAGCTGATTGAGATTGAAGTTGACGGGTACGCGCACGTAACCTTCAACCTTCTTACCGTTTTTCGTTTCCGCATTGAAGCGCCATTTCTGGGCCGCTTCAATTGCCGCGCGATCCAGTTCGCGGAAGCCGCTGGACTGGTCGACCTTGATGTCCTTCGGCGTGCCATCCACGGCCACCAAAATCAACAATGTCACCGTGCCTTCATGCCGTTGGCGGATGGCCTGCGGCGGATATCTCGGCTGCATACGGCTGTTGTAACTGATGTCCTGGCTTGCCGTGATGTCCGCCGGTGGCGCCGGTGGTGCTGGCGGTGCTGGCGGCGGCGAAGGAGCCGGGTTGGTCGACGCTTCTTCCACGGCCGGCGGTGGTGCTGGCGGTGGCGGAGTCGGCGGCGGTACAACTTGCTTGATGATCTTCGGCGGCGGCTGCTTCGGCGGCTCCGGCGGCGGCGGCGGCGGTGGTGGTGGTGGTGGTGGCGGTTCGATGAAATTAACCTGCACGGTCTTTTCTTTCTGAACTTCCGCCGTCTTCGGGGGGGCCATTGGCGCGATCAGTATGAGGAAAGCAAACGCATGCAGCGCAATGGCTACCGCCAACGCCCATGTGCGCCCCCAACTGAACGGCTTAGCGCCGGTATCTTCGTTACTTGAGGCCATCTGTCGCTTTCAATCAGGAGCTAGTCAATTGGAATGACGTGGTCGCAGCACCCTGCGGCAAAGCCGTTCCCAAGAGGGTGACATTTGCCACTGGACAATGCGGGAAAAGTCCAACGGTACAACAGCACATAGCGTTTGTATAGCTTTCGTGTAGGCGATGGATGGCAATCCTTATGGACGTCCATCCGTCCCGCTGATACACACGCCTTAGTGCGGTGATTTTCAGCTGCCTACTCCAGCCTTTTGCAACCAGGCCTTAGCTTGCGCAGCAGTTTCGGGATCCTTCTCCGCGTCCATGACTGCTTCGGCAGCAGCGGCTTTATCCTTTAGGCCGGCATTCGCTTGCGCCAATGCCATGTAGGCTTTGCCCTTATGCTTCACGCCCTTGCTGATGGCCTGTTGCAGCAGCGACTTGGCCGCACTGTATTTGTTATCCATCAACAGCGCCACGCCAGCCTTGTATGAAGGCTCGCCATCGGTAGCAAGCGGGATGGCCTTTTGGTAAGCGGCGGCGGCAGCATCTGCGTCGCCGCCGATCATATGTGCATCGCCCAGCAGCGTGTAGTTTTCGGCGGAAGGCTTTACCGCGCCCTTGCTCATGCCTTCCTCCAGCACCGCCACCGCCTTGCTCGAATCCGGGCCTGGATCCGAAGTCGAGGAATCCTGCGCGGAGTTCATGTAGAGCTTGGCCATCGTCGTATAGTCACCTTCGGTAGTGACCATGCCATTCGTCTTGGCCTGTTCCATCAGCTTGAGTGCATCGGCGTAGTTCTGCGATTGGATATCGAGACTGAGCGCATTGTGGAAGCTGGTCGGATCGGTCGGCGATGCACTGACCTGCTGCTTCGCCAGCGCTGCGGCCTTATCTTTCTGCCCGGAGTCGCTGTAATCGAGCATCAACAGCTGGTTCCAGCGCGGGTCCGGTTTGTTGGTCATCGATTGCGCTTTCTGGATGGCTGCAATCGATTCCGGATATTTTTGCAAACGGTAGTAGGCTTCGCCTTCCAATGCATAGGATTCAGGCGTTTCCTTCTTGCCTTCGGCGCGCCACTTTTCCACGGTGTCGATCGACTGCTGATATTGCGTGTTGAGCAGATAGAACGTGGCGAGCTGGTATTCGAGCTGGAAGTACGCATCGTTTGGCAGTACGCCGTTATCGAGTGCGCGCTTCAGCAGCTCAATGCCACCTGGCAGATCGTTGTTGGTGGCATGGATGCGTGCCAGTCCCTGTAGAGCCATCGCTTGCGCGTATTTGCTCTTGCTACTGTCGACGATCGGCTGCAACAACTGCGTGGCCTTGTCCTTGTCATTGGCTTGCGCAGCATCGAGGCCTTCGTTGAGCGTCTTCTGTTCCTTCGCATCGGTAAGGTCGAGCTTGGGTTCCTTGCGGGTCGCATCGGGATACAGCGGCGCCGCCTTCTGCTGATCGCTCGACGACGAGTTGTCGCTCGCTAGCGCCGGAGTGCTTGCCAACATCAACGCAAAAGCTGCGCCGGCCAGCATCTTCAGGGAAGCGTGTTTCATGGCGTTCCTCAAATGGGAAGAAGTCGGATTTCACACACAAGCTGTGCGGGGGATCACTGAGATTAACCCGAGCCGACTATCGATAACAAGCTGCAATGCGGCATGAAAGGCCCATTTAAATCAATAACTTATGCGAGCGCATCCATACGCCGCCGCATTTTCCTGCTAAAGCGCGGATCGCGCTCGCAGGCAGAATGTTGGGATAGCCGTGAGGAGAGCGTATAGACCCATAGGTCTGTATTAATGCGTTAGCGCAACAATGCAAAACGATCCGGTTACGGCTCCATGCCGTAGCCGGACCGCTGGATCAGATATCCAGGTTCGCGACTTTGAGCGCATTGGCTTCGATGAAATCGCGGCGCGGCTCGACTGCCTCGCCCATCAACATCGAGAACATCTGATCAGCCGCGATAGCATCCTCGACGCCTACCTGCAGCATGCGGCGAGTATCGGGATTGACCGTCGTTTCCCAAAGTTGCTCCGGATTCATTTCGCCCAAGCCCTTGAAGCGCTGGATAGAGCGTCCCTTCTTGGCCTCATCGAGCAGCCAGCTACGCACTTCCGCAAAGCGAAGCACTCCGCGTGAGGCGTTGCCGCGACGAACGACAGCATCGGCCTGGACCAAGCCGGCCAGCTGCTGGCTGGCGGCAAGAATGGGACGAAATTCCGAACCGCTGAAGAAAGGTTGAGGCAACAACCATGTATGGCTTAGCCCATGCTGGTCGCGCACCACTTCGATCGCAGCGGGCTGTTCGCCGTGTGCCGGGCGTAGGGATAGCCGATAACGCGGCTTGCCCAAGCCGCTGGCGGCCAGGTTCAGGGCGATGCCATCGAGCCAGGTCTGCATCGCAGCCGGGTCGTTCCACTGCTCGGCTTCTATCGCCGGATGCTCAAGCATGGCAGTAAGCACGTTCGCGTCGAAGCGGTGGCTCAAACGGCCGATTTGATCCAATGCGCCCTGGTAATCGCGCAAAAGCTTTTCCAGGGCTTCACCGCTGATCGGCGGTGCGTTCGTGGCGTAAATCAGTTCGGCATTATCCACGGCGCTGGAGATCAGGTAGGCGTTGAGCGCCGTGTCATCTTTCAGATAGAGCTCCTGCTTGCCCTGCTTGAGTTTATACAGGGGGGGCAGGCCAATGTAGACGTGCCCGCGCTCGATCAAGTCGGGCATCTGACGGTAGAAAAAGGTGAGCAGCAGGGTACGGATATGCGAACCGTCCACGTCCGCGTCGGTCATGATGATGATGCGGTGATAGCGCAGCTTGTCCGGGTTGTAGTCTTCTTTGCCGATACCGGTGCCCAGCGCCGTAATCAGGGTCCCGACTTCCGCGGACGACAGCATTTTGTCGAAGCGGGCCTTTTCCACATTGAGGATCTTGCCCTTCAACGGCAACACTGCCTGCGTCTTGCGATTGCGGCCTTGCTTGGCTGAGCCACCTGCCGAATCACCCTCGACCAGGAACAATTCGCATAGCGAGGGATCCTTTTCCTGGCAATCGGCCAATTTGCCCGGCAAACCAGCGATATCAAGCGCCCCCTTGCGGCGCGTCATTTCGCGCGCCTTGCGGGCGGCTTCGCGCGCGCGCGCAGCATCAACCACCTTGGAAGCGATCGCCTTCGCTTCGTTCGGATGCTCGAGCAGGAATTCTCCCAGTTTCTCGTAGACGACTTGTTCGACCACGGTCTTTACCTCGGACGAAACGAGTTTGTCCTTGGTCTGGGATGAGAACTTGGGATCGGGCACCTTCACGGACAGCACGGCGATCATGCCTTCGCGCATGTCATCGCCCGACAACGTCACCTTGGCGCTCTTGGCCAGTCCCTCTTTCTCGATGTACGCCTGGATCGCACGTGTCAGTGCAGCGCGAAAACCAGTGAGATGAGTACCACCATCGCGCTGGGGAATGTTGTTGGTGAAGCAGAACATCGTCTCCTGGTAGGAGTCGGTCCATTGCATGGCCAGTTCGACCGTGATGCCGTCCTGTTGCGCACTCAGGCTGATGACGTTCGGATGCAGTGCGGTCTTGAGCTGGGCCAAATGCTGCACAAAGGAACGAATGCCACCTTCGTAGGCGAACGTATCCTGGCGCCCCTCCCCGCGTTCGTCGCGTAGTTCGATCGTGACGCCTGAATTGAGGAAGGCCAATTCGCGCAGACGCTTAGCTAGTACGTCGTAGTGAAATTCAATATGGGTGAATGTCTGCGGGCTCGGCAGGAACCGCACGGTCGTGCCGCGCCGGTCCGAAGGGCCGATCATCTTTACGGGATATAGCGGTTCACCCAGCGAATATTCCTGCTGGTATTCGTGGCCGTCGCGATAAATGGTTAGCCAGAGATGTTCGCTCAGCGCATTCACCACCGATACGCCGACGCCATGCAGGCCACCCGATACCTTGTATGAGTTTGCGTCGAACTTGCCACCGGCGTGCAGTACGGTCATCACTACTTCGGCAGTGGAGCGGCCCTCTTCCGCATGCATATCCACTGGAATACCGCGGCCGTTGTCGATCACGCTGACCGAGCCGTCGTCGTGGATGGTGACAATGACCCGGTCGCAATAACCGGCCAACGCTTCGTCGATGGAGTTATCTACGACTTCGAACACCATGTGATGAAGGCCGGTGCCGTCATCGGTATCGCCGATGTACATGCCGGGGCGCTTGCGCACCGCCTCCAGGCCTTTGAGTACCTTGATGCTGTTCGAATCGTAGGATGCGTTCATGCAATAACCATGTCCAGACGCCGGTAATCCGCCCGGTATGGCGCCAAGGGAGCCGGGCTGGATGCAACCTTGCAATTATAGCAGGGGCGTCAATTGCCCCTGTTCCACGTGGAACACATGTGCCCCAAGCCGACGCAAAGGCTGCGGCAGCTCGGTACCCGTGATCAAGAGCTGGGCCTTGGTTGCCGCCAGACCATCGACTACCGCTGCCTGGTGCCGCTCATCCAGCTCCGACGCGAGGTCGTCGAGGCAAACGATTGGCCATTCACCGCGGCGGGAGGCATCCAACCATGCCTGCGCGAGTACGCAGGCCAGCGCGACGAGCTTTTCCTGTCCCCTGGACAGGTGTTCGCGCCGTGGTGCGTGAGAAAATGAAAGTGTCCAGTCGGCTCGGTGAACGCCGGAACCTGTATGCCCCCTTCCCTGGTCTCTAGTGCGCTGACTACCCAGGACCGAAGCCAGGTCTTCTCCCTCCGGCCACCCTTGACGGTAACGAAGCTCTACTTCTCCAAGTTCCGGCAGAAGCCGTTCGGACTGTTCGCGTAAAAATGGCAGTAGCGCATCGAGATAAGCCTTCCGCCATTGATCAATGGCGGCTCCAGAACGGGCAAGTTCCAGCTCCCAGGGGCTGAACAATTCTTCGTCGAGCGGAGCGCTCGAGCGAAGCAAGCTATTTCGCTGCTTCAGGGCACGTTGATAACGCCGCCAGGCAGGCAAAAAGTCTTGTTCCACGTGGAACACACCCCAATCGAGAAATTGCCGTCGCCCCTCAGCTGCCCCAGCAATCAAGTCATGGGATCCCGGTTCGAAGCACACCACTGCGCACTCTCGAATCAGCTGACCTAGCGATACCGATTGACCATCCAATCGAGATTCCCAACGAGTCCCTGCCCGGCCAAGCCCCAGGCGCGCAATCCTGCCGTCGTCATGGTTGATGGTCGAAAAAACGCCCAATTCGGTAGATTCGCGGCGAAGCAATGCTTCCCGGGCACCACTGCGGAACGATCTTCCGTGTGAAAGCAAGAAAACAGCTTCCAGCACCGAAGTCTTACCGGCGCCATTGGCACCTACCAAAAAGTTGAACCCCGGATGCAAATCGACCGACATTTCGTTGATACAACGGAATCCATGAAGCTGCAGCCGCGCCACCCTCATTGGATTGACATCCCCAAACGAAGACGCCGAAGCATTGAGCTCCGGCGCCGTGATATTCCGAGCACGCTGAAATCGGACATGCGATCACAACCGCAAAGGCATGATCACATGGCGAGATTGCTCATTATCGTCTTCCTGAACGAGACAGCTCGATTGTGCATCGCGAAGGCTCAGGCGAGCTTTCTCACCGCGCAGAGCCGCCAGCGCGTCCAACAAATAGCCAACGTTGAAGCCCACCGTAAGATCGGATACGCCGGTCTCCGCTTCCACCTCTTCGACCGCCTCTTCCTGTTCCGGATTGTGGGCCACGATCCGCAGCTTGTTGGGCGAGAATTCCAGTTTGACGCCTCGGTATTTTTCATTTGAAAGAATGGCCGCACGCTGCAGCGCACCGCGCAACACTTCGCGATCCAGCGTCGCTCTCTTGTCCGCGCCCAACGGAATCACGGCTTCATAATCCGGAAAGCGGCCGTCGATCAATTTGGAAGTGAAGACCACCTGGCCCCGGCGCACCCGAAGATGGTTGCGACCGAATTCGAGATCCACGGAACCATCGCCTGATTCCAGCAAACCAACCAATTCATTGACGCCCTTGCGCGGAATGATGATCTGGCGCCGAGCGGTAACCTTGCTCTCCAGATGCGTTTCTTTTAAGGCAAGGCGATGTCCGTCGGTCGCGACGCAACGTAGCGCATGCTCCTGCAAATCCAGGAGCATGCCATTGAGGTAGTAGCGAACGTCCTGGTTAGCCATTGCAAATGCGGTGCGCTCCATCAAGTCGCGCAATACATCTTCTGGAAGCGTAACGCGCTCGACCAATTCGATCTCGTCGATGGTCGGAAATTCCGTAGCAGGCAGCGTTGCGAGCGTGAAACGACTACGTCCGGCATTCAGCGCGATCCTGTCGCCATTTAGCTTCAGCTCGATCCGCGCCCCATCTGGCAGCGCGCGAACAATGTCGAACAACTTGCGTGCCGGGATGGTGATCTCGCCATCCACCAGCTTCTCGGCCTCGGTAGACGCAATCATTTCCACTTCAAGATCAGTACCCGTGAAAGACAGTGTGCCGTCACTCACGCGAACGAGGAGATTGGCCAATACAGGCAACGTTTGCCGACGCTCGACGACTCCGACCACCTGCTGCAAGGGTTTAAGCAGAGCTTCTCGTTGGATGCTGAATTGCATGTGTGTGCTTTCCCTATACTGCAGTTCTGTTTTTAAAAGAAGAGTAGTGGTTGTAGCAGGTGCGGTGGATAACTTGATAACACAAAATTTTGCTTTAGAAACATTGGGTTAAACGAGTTGCCCCGGTGTCTGGAAGCCCCTGCGTCCGGTGTATTACCAGTGGATAACTTCGGTGTCCCGGAATCGTTCCCTATTATCCACAGGAAACCCTGCTGGTTATCAAGCGCTTATGCAACTTGCGACGATCAGCCGGTCAAGGTACGAATCAGTTGTTCCCAATCCTGCCGCATGCGGGTATCGGTTTCGCAAAGCTTGCGAATGGTGCGGCAGGCATGCAGCACCGTCGTGTGGTCACGGCCACCGAATGCTTCGCCGATTTCGGGCAGGCTGTGCTCGGTCAGTTCTTTCGATAGCGCCATGGCGATCTGGCGAGGGCGAGCCAGCGAGCGCACCCGGCGCTTGGAAAGCAAATCCTGCAAACGTACGCTGAAATAGTCGGCAACGATCTTTTGAATGTTCGGCACGGTGACCGCTTGCGCGTGCGTAGCGAGCAGATCGCGCAAGGTTTCTTCAGCGAAGTCGGTAGTGATTGGCTTGCCGTAGAAATTGGCGCGTGCGGCAAGCGTGTTGAGCGCGCCTTCCAGGTCGCGCACGTTGGAGCGGATGCGCTTGGCCAGCAACATCGCCACGTTCTCGCTGACGGCCACCCCCTTTTCATGCGCCTTCGCCAGCAAGATGGCAGCGCGCGTTTCGAAATCGGGCGGCTCGATCGCCACTGACAAGCCCCAGCCCAGGCGGGATTTAAGACGCGGCTCGAGCTTGTCGACCTCTTTTGGATAACGATCACAGGTCAGGATGATCTGCTGCTTGGATTCGAACAACGCATTGAATGTATGGAAGAATTCTTCCTGCGTTGTGTCTTTCCCCGCAAAGAACTGGATATCGTCGATCAGCAGCGCATCCACCGAGCGAAAGCGACGCTTGAATTCGTCCATGCTTTTGGTGCGCAGAGCTTCGATCATCGAACCGACGAACTGTTCCGAACGCAAATACAGCACCTTGCAGTTCGGATTGTGTTCGCGCATCAGGTTGCCGGCCGCATGCATCAGGTGCGTTTTGCCCAGACCGGTGCCGCCGTACAGCAATAGCGGGTTGTATGCGCGGCCCGGGTTCTGCGCTACCTGCATGGCAGCGGCTTTGCCCAATTGATTGGATTTGCCTTCGACAAACGTCTCGAAGGTGTAGTGCGGATCGAGATTGTGGTTGAAGTTGACCGGCGGTGGTTCAACCGCCGCGACAGGTCGGCTGCCGGGCATCGGCCGCGCATGGGCGGCCGCTATGGCGCTCGACCCTACTTCCAGCCGGACGGCCAGGCTGTGACCTTTCAGCAGTGTCAGCACTGCCTCAATTTGCGGTAAGTAACGGTCGCGAACAGCATCCAACGTGTAGGGATTAGGCGCGTAAAGTTGCAGGCCGTCCGCGTCATCGCGCGCCTGCAGCGGCATCAGCCAGGTGTGCAGGTCTTCGGCGCTCAACTCACCTTCAAGACGCTCCAGACAGCGCCGCCACAGGTCACTCATGGATACTTTCAACCACAGCAGGGGCGCTTTCGCGCAGGGTGGACCGGAGAGTCTAGCAGCACGCACAGGACAACTATCCACACGGATATCCACAAGTTTCCATGCAGCCGGCATTTGACAGGAACAATGCCGGTTCCGCATAATCTCCAATCTTTTTCACCCCTACATTAGGAGGAAGCCATGAAGCGGACCTTCCAGCCCAGCAAGCTCAAGCGCGCCCGCACGCACGGCTTTCGTGCACGCATGGCCACGGCCGATGGTCGCAAGATTCTTAGCGCTCGCCGCGCTAAGGGCCGCAAGCGCCTGATCCCATAAGCGGCATACGCATATGGGCACCGCCGGCCTACCGCGCGAGGCGCGGATCCGCCGAGCTGGTGACTTTGCCGTCTTGCGTCAAGCCAGCGGCCGCCTCGGCGGCCGCTGTTTTTCTGTGCGTTATCGACAGAATGAACTTGGCCATGCCCGGCTTGGGCTGGCTATCTCCAAGCGCGTCTCCAAACGCGCGGTCGAGCGCAATCGCATCAAGCGCCTATTGCGCGAATCGTTCCGTCGCGTTCGCAGCCAGTTACCTCCGCTCGATCTGGTGGTGATGGCCCGAGAACAGGCTGCGGGGGTCCCCGGCGCGGACCTGCTGGCCGAACTCGATGCGCTCTGGCGCAAGCTCCCGCCGTTGAAGCGCGAGGGCGGCACCTCCACAATCGCGTGCTGAACTTCCTTTTTCCCACCTTCCTGGCCCGCTTTAGCGGTGCCTATCGCCGGATCGCTACGCGATGAATCAAACGCGCACCTTCCTCCTGTTCGCCTTGCTGGCTGTCGCTTATCTGCTATGGCAGGCCTGGGACCAGGACTATGCACCGCATCCTCCCGCCGAGGTGGCCGGCACATCAACCGCAACGGTAACCGGCGACGCCACGCCCGCTGCCACGCCAACGATCGCCAACACGGCCGGCACCAGCGAGCCTGTCGCGGCGCAGCTGATCACGGTGACCACCGATGTCCTGCGCCTGACCATCGATACGCGCGGTGGCAGCATCGTTCGCTCGGAGTTGTTGAAGTATCCGGTGACGCCGCGAACGAAGAAGAACCCAGACCCGGCACCGATCCGCTTGCTTGATGACAACGCCAGCGACTATTTCGCTGCACAGAGCGGACTGGTGAGCGCGGATGGCGCGGCGCCCGATCATCGCGCCGTGTTCCAGGCTGCCCAGGCCAGCTATGAACTGTCTTCCGGCCAGGATACGTTGAACGTTGACCTTACCTGGACCGATCCGTCCGGCGTCAAGGTGATCAAGCGCTACACCCTGCATCGTGGCAGCTACGCGATCGATCTGGACCAGCAGATCGACAACGGCAGTGGCAAGTCATGGGATGGCAATGCCTATCGCCAGCTGTTGCGCGTTGATCGTCCGGCGCCCGTATACAGCAACTTCCTGCAACGCATTTCCGACCAGTCGCGCTATGGCTTCTTCGGCGCCGTGTGGTACAGCCCGGAGCAGAAATTCAACAAGCTGCCCTTCGACAAGTTCGAAAAGGAGCCGCTCCAGAACCAGGTCACCGGTGGCTGGGTGGCGATGATGCAGCAATATTTCCTCGGCGCGTGGATACCGCCGACGAAAGAAGCGGACACCTTTTCCACCGCAATGGTGAACGAAACGGGCAATGCACCGCGTTATGTCATTCGTGCCGTCGGTCCGCAGATCAGCATCGCGCCGGGCCAGCAAGCCAGCAGCACCGCCCAGTTGTACGTGGGACCCAAACTGCCTGACGTGATGCAAACCGTCGCGCCCGGACTGGAACTGACGATCGACTACGGCATGCTGAAGATCTTCGCCGAGCCCTTGCACTGGGTATTGGCGCAACTGGACAAGCTCACCGGCAATTGGGGCGTGTCGATCATCCTGCTGGTGCTGCTGATCAACCTGGTCACCTTCAAGTTCACCAATGCGCAATTCGAATCTTCCGCCAAGATGCGCAAGCTCAAGCCGCGCATGGATGCCTTGAAAGAGCGCTACGGTGACGATCGCCAGAAAATGCAGCAGGCGATGATGGAGCTGTACAAGAAGGAGAAGATCAATCCGGCGGCGGGTTGCCTGCCCCTGGTGATCACCATCCCGATCTTCTACGGCCTCTACTATGTGTTGCGCGACAGCGTGGAGCTGCGCCAGGCGCCGTTCTTCGGCTGGATCCACGATCTATCCGCGGCCGACCCGTACTTCGTGCTGCCGGTGCTCTATACCGTCGTGATGCTCGCCCAGCAATGGCTGATGCCGCAAGCCGCCGGCATGGATCCCACCCAGGCCAAGATGATGAAGTTCATGCCGCTGATGTTCGCGGTGATCTTCCTGTTCTTCCCATCGGGACTGGTGCTTTACTACGCGGTTAACGGACTGTCCCGCCTGCTGCAGCAGTGGTGGATCATCCGTCGCAGCGAGGCGACGCAGGCCAAGACCGCTTGACGACCCGCGCGGACGGCCATGCGTCGTCCGCCGCGGCTATGCTGATACGCCATGACTGCACACCAGCCGGACGATGAGACCATAGCCGCGATCGCCAGCGCCGCAGGCGCGGCGGGCGTGGGCGTAGTGCGCGTATCAGGCTCGCGTGTTCCAGCCATCGCACTGACCTTGCTTGGCCGTCTACCGGCACCACGCCATGCCCACTTCGCGGCGTTCCGCGACGCGGGAGGTGCCTTGATCGACCGCGGCCTGTTGCTGCATTTTCCGGCACCGGCCTCCTACACCGGCGAGCACGTGCTTGAACTACAGGGACACGGCAGCGTCGTATTGCTCGATGCCTTGCTGCGACGTGTTTGCGAACTTGGCGCACGCTTGGCGCGACCAGGGGAATTTACCGAGCGGGCTTTCCTCAACGGCAAGCTCGATCTCGCCCAGGCCGAAGCGGTGGCAGACCTGATCGCCGCAAGATCCGAAGCCGGCGCACGCGCCGCGATGCAATCGATGGAGGGCGTGTTTTCGCGCAAGGTCGATGCCCTGCTCCAGGCCTTGGTCGGGTTGCGGGTACATATCGAAGCGGCGATCGATTTTCCCGAGGAAGAAATCGATTTCCTCGCCGATCCCGCCATAACGCGGCAGCTGGAAAACTTGCGCGCGCAACTAGCGGATCTGTTACACGAAGCGCAGCGCGGCGTGCGATTGAACGATGGACTGCGCGTGGCTATCGTCGGTCGGCCCAATGCCGGCAAATCCAGCTTGCTCAATGCACTGGCCGGCAGCGAACGCGCCATCGTCACCGATATCGCCGGTACGACCCGCGACGTCCTGCGCGAAAGCATCAACCTCGGCGGCATCACGCTGGAACTGGCCGATACGGCAGGGCTGCGCGATACCCATGATCCGGTGGAACGCGAAGGCGTGCGTCGTGCGCACAGCGAACGCGAGCGTGCCGATGTCGTGGTTCTGGTCACCGATGAGCAACACGTGCAGGCCGATGCGGCATGGCTGCGCGGTCTGCCGACTGCCGTCGAACACGTCATCGTCATCAATAAAATTGATCTCGGCAGCGCCCTGCCGCGCGTCGAATGGCGTGGCAGGGATCATTGGCTATGGCTTTCCGTGAAATCCGGCGCCGGCCTGGAAGCGTTGCGCGAGCACCTGAAGCAATTGGCCGGCGCCGGCAGTGGAGAAGGTGCTTTCAGCGCGCGCCGCCGTCACGTATTTGCCCTGGAAAGAGTCCGTGGACAGTTGGAGCACGCTGCTCGCATGCTTATCGACACTCGTGCGGGCGAACTCGCCGCCGAAGAATTGCGCCAGGCCCAGCAAGCCCTCGGCGAAATCACCGGCACTTACACCAGCGATGATTTGCTGGGAGCGATCTTCAGCTCGTTTTGCATCGGCAAATAATCAATCACGCTGCCGTGCCAGCAGCGCATCGACTTCGGCGAGACGTGGCATGCCGCCACGTGCACCCAACTTCGTAACCGAAAGGGCCGCTGCCGCGCACGCCTTGCGCACCGCGGTGGCCAAACCTTCTTGCAGAAAGACGGCCAGGGCTGCGTTGAATGTATCGCCGGCGCCGGTGCTGTCCACGGCTTCCACCGCAAACCCTGGTTCGTGCTGCGGTTCGCCATCGTCACGAAACCACGCTCCTTCAGCGCCCCGCGTGAGCACTACCGGACAAGGCGCGCGGCGCATCAGTTCGTGGAAATCCGCGGAAGGATCGGCGTCCAGCAATAGCGCCAGTTCGTGTTGGTTCGGCGTGATGTAGCGGGCGAGCTGCAACCATTTCACGGGCAGCGTTTGTGCCGGCGCCGGATTGAGAATGACCGGTACGCCTTGCCGATGTGCCGTGTGCAGCGTTGCCTCCACCGTTTCCAGCGGGATTTCCATTTGCACCAGCACCGCATCTGCCGCGGCGATGAGGTCGCTGGCATTCGCGATATGGGTAGGCGTGAGCCGGGCATTGGCGCCAGGGACCACGATGATCTGGTTTTCGCCCCCGGATACCGTGATCGACGCGGTCCCGCTGCTGCAGTCCGGTATGCGCGCAAGGTATTCGCATCCGATGCCTTCCATCGCCAGCGTTTCACCCAGGGGTTGCGCAAAGGCATCGTCACCCACCGCACCCACCATGTGTACCTCGGCGCCCAGCCGTGCGGCGGCGACGGCCTGGTTGCCGCCCTTGCCGCCGTGCATGGATAAAAAGCGCTCGCCGAGCAACGTCTCGCCTGGGGCCGGAAACCGCGTCGCTACGGTAACCAGATCCATGTTGATGCTGCCGACGACGACGAGACGAGTCATGGTGCTCCCACGAGAATGCAAAACGATAATGGCCGTGAGAGTAAAGGCAGCAGCGTTGCGGCGGTAGCTTGCAAACGATGCGTAGCGGCGCAAGTCCGCTACGCATGGACAACAGACGATCAGTTACCGCCGTTGTTGGATGCATCGTCCGGGTTGCCGGAAGGCGGGCTGGATCCATCATGCCCGTGCTGCCAGCGATCCTTCATGTTCTGCTTCATGGCAGCGTATTGCGTTTGCTGCTCGGGCGTCAGCACTGCATTGATCTGTGAAGCGGCTTCCTGCTGAATGGCATGTAGCCTGGCGCGACGGTCCTGCTGCGAGAGCGACGTATCGCCGCGCGCGGCCGCGGCCTGCTGTTGATGGTTTTGCAGGATCGCCACGATCTTGGCGGACTGATCGGCGTTGAGGCCCAGTCGCTTGGTAAGCCGGGCCGCCTGTTTCTGTGGATCAGGCGCAAAATGTTGCGGACCGGCCGAAGAGGAATCTGCCGCGCCGGGCGCGCTGTCCTGTGCCCCGGCAACTGGCGCTAGGGCAAGAGTGCTGAGCGCCAGGCTCAGCAAGGCAAAACGCGAGGCGAAGATACGCATGCGGTTCTCCAGGTTCGTAAGTGAAGCATCTGCCGATGACCGGCAGGATTGGAAACGGCGCAAGCGATAGGTCGTTTACCGCAGGCTGCATGGGAATTTCAAAAAAGGAGCCTTGAAACGCCATGCCGCCACCCCGACGCATGGAGTTTCCGCGATGGAGTCTTCTCATGATCGAGCTGCATTACTGGCCTACGCCGAACGGCCACAAGATCACGTTGTTCCTGGAAGAAGCCGGCGTGCCCTATACCATCAAGCCGGTAAACATCGGCAAGGGCGAGCAATTCGAACCGGCGTTCCTGAAAATCGCGCCCAACAACCGGATGCCGGCGATTGTCGATACGGCGCCGGCCGACGGTGGCGCGGCCATCAGTGTGTTCGAGTCGGGCGCCATCCTTCATTATCTGGCGGAGAAGACGGGGCATTTCCTGCCCACGGACTTGCGTGAGCGCACCACGGTCATGGAATGGCTGTTCTGGCAGGTCGGTGGGCTTGGGCCAATGCTGGGCCAAAACCACCACTTCAACCGTTATGCGCCGGAAAAGATTCCCTATGCGATCGACCGCTATGTTCGCGAAACGCAGCGTCTTTATGGCGTGCTGAACAAGCGGCTGGAGGGCCGGGATTTCATCGTGGGCCGGGATTACACCATCGCGGACATGGCGGCTTACCCATGGACTGTTTCGCACGAAGACCAGGGCATACAGCTGGCGGATTTTCCGCATCTTAAAGGCTGGTTCGAACGCATCCGTGATCGTCCGGCGACCAAGCGTGCCTACGCCATCGGCGACACCGTCAAGGACAAGCGTGACGCGCGCACGGATGAGGAAGCTCGTCGCCACCTGTTCGGTCGCTGATATCCCGACGAAGAAGCCCGCCTTGCGGCGGGCTTCATGATGATGACTTGTCAGTGGGCCCGGCCGACCCCGGAATCGCCCTGCAACAACGGAGGCGGAGCGCCGGCGACCGCCAGCAACGATTGCGCGTAGCCGTCTTCCATGGTCACCGTGGAGACTTCGTCCCAGGCAAAGAAGGAAGGTTCGCGCAGCCACTCGGCATCCGGCGTGATTTCCTGGAGGTTGAAACCTTCCTCTTCCATGCTGACCAGACGGCCGATGTAGCAGACTTCCGACTCGTCTTCGCTGTCCACGTGCACGCCGATTACCGGCGCCATCGTGCTGGCGGCCTGCACCACCTCGCGGATGCTGTCCAGCGGGAAGCCGCGTGGCGGATGGGGTATCAGGTTTTTCAACGTCAAGGCCTTTTCCATGAAAGGCTGGTGCTTGTCCGGCGCTTCCAGTTCGCTGATGTCGCGATGGCGCATCACATACATGCCGTCGTAGGTGATGCCGTCACCGACGACCCACAACAGGAAAAATTCCCGACCCACGCTACCCACGTAACCGCAGAAGCTGCCGTGTTCGAGTTCGCCGCGCCATAACCGCACCAGCTGCTGCTTCTGTTGCGCCTCGCGAAGCTGCGCACGCTGGCCGGTGGTTTTCAGTTCAATGATCGTACCCATGGAAAACATTTTACCAGAGGGGGTCCGGTCGCTTTGTTTACAGCCCGCTAAGTGCTGACGATGGGCTAAATTTCCTTTTATTAACAAAGATTTATGCGGAATACCCCGGATTAGAGAATGTAGCGGCTCAGGTCTTCATCCTTGACCAGGCCGCCAAGGTTTTTATCGACATATTCGGCGTTGATCAGGTAATTTTCACCGGATTTATCGGCAGCTTCATAGGAAATGCGCTCCAGCAGCCGTTCCATCACCGTATGCAATCGGCGGGCACCGATGTTCTCGGTTCGCTCGTTCACCTGATAGGCGACCTCGGCCAAGCGGTCGATACCGGATTCCTCGAACTTCAGGGTCACGCCCTCGGTACCCAGCAGCGCGACGTACTGTTTGGTGAGCGCGTTGTGCGGCTCGCGCAAGATCCGTTTGAAGTCCTCTACCGATAGTGCGGACAGTTCCACGCGAATCGGCAGGCGGCCCTGCAACTCCGGAATCAGGTCCGACGGCTTGGCCAGCGAGAACGCGCCCGAGGCAATGAAGAGCATGTGGTCGGTCTTGATCGGGCCGTACTTGGTCGACACCGTCGAACCTTCCACCAGCGGCAGCAGGTCGCGCTGCACCCCTTCGCGGCTGACGCCCGCCCCGCCCCATTCGGAACGCTGCGCGACTTTGTCGATCTCGTCGATGAACACGATGCCGTTCTGCTCGGCAGCCTCCATCGCCTGGGCGCGCACTTCCTCGTCATTGAGCAGGCGCGAGGCTTCTTCCTCGATCAGCAATGGACGCGCGGCCCTGATGGCCAGCTTGCGCTTCTGGGTCTTGCCGCCACCGAGGTTCTGGAACATCTGGCGCAGCTGCTGACCCATTTCCTCCATGCCGGGTGGCGACATGATCTCCACGCCTACGTTCATGTTTACATCGAGTTCGATCTCGCGATCGTCCAGCGCACCCTCGCGCAACTGCTTGCGGAGTTTCTGGCGGGTATCGCTGTCGATCGAGGTGACGGGTGCGGGATCGTGGCTCCAGTCGTTCGGTGCTTGCCGGCGCGGCAGCAGCGCGTCGAGAATGCGGTCTTCCGCACTGTCCTCAGCCTGTGTGCGCACACGCTTCATGGCCTGCTCGCGAGTGAGTTTGTAGGCCACGTCGGCGAGATCGCGCACGATCGATTCCACGTCTTTGCCAACATACCCGACCTCGGTGAACTTGGTCGCTTCCACTTTCACGAACGGCGCATTGGCCAGGGTGGCAAGGCGGCGCGCGATTTCGGTCTTGCCCACGCCGGTGGGGCCGATCATCAGGATGTTCTTCGGCGTCACCTCTTCGCGCAACGCCGGTTCCAGCTGCATGCGACGCCAGCGGTTGCGCAGCGCGATGGCAACGGCGCGCTTGGCGTCATGCTGGCCGATGATGTAGCGATCGAGTTCGTTGACGATTTCGCGGGGAGTGAGTTCGGACATGGGTCGGGGGAACCGGGAAGTGAATCGGGCATGGAAAGAGCAAGCAGACCGGCGCAGGGCGCTCCAACGCCGGGCCTTCGATCAAAGCTCTTCGATGGTGGTGTTGTGGTTGGTGTAGATGCAGATGTCGCCCGCGATCTTCAATGCGCGCTCCACGATGGCGCGTGCATCGAGTTCGGTGTTCTCCATCAGCGCCAGCGCAGCTGACTGCGCGTAAGGACCGCCGGAACCGATGGCAATCAGGCCGTGCTCGGGTTCGAGCACATCGCCATTGCCGGAGATCAGCAGCGAGGCTTCCTTGTCAGCCACGGCCAGCATGGCTTCAAGCCGGCCGAGGCGGCGGTCGGTGCGCCATTCCTTGGCCATTTCCACGGCGGCACGGGTAAGGTTGCCGCTGTGCTTGTCCAGCTTTTGCTCGAACAGTTCGAACAGCGTGAACGCATCGGCGGTGGCCCCGGCAAAGCCGGCCAGGACATCGCCCTTGCCGAGCCGGCGGATCTTGCGCGCATTGGCCTTCATCACGGTATTGCCCAGCGTGACTTGTCCATCCCCGCCGATGACGATGCGGCCGTGCCGGCGCACCGAGACGATGGTGGTGGCGTGGAACGATTCCATGGATATCTCCGCGTGGGTACGAGTGCTTCACGTGGGGACAGCAGCGAAACGGTTCAATGGATGGCCGGAAAAACCGTGGACTTAACCGGTCATGGCGTGCCATCGCTTGAATCGCTGCGTCCGGCGCGCTTGCGTGCCCGGGGATGCGCCGCGTCATAGACCTTGGCCAGGTGCTGGAAATCGAGATGGGTATAGATCTGCGTGGTGGCGATGTCGGCGTGGCCCAGCAGCTCCTGCACCGCGCGCAGATCACCGGACGATTCCAGCATGTGGCTGGCGAACGTATGCCGCAGCAGATGCGGATGCACATGCTTGGCGAAGCCCTGGCGCAGGGCGAGCGTCTTCATGCGTGCCTGCACCGTGCGGGGGCTGATGGGGGCACCGTTACGGCCGCGAAATACCGGCGATGACGGCTCCCGCTCTTGTGCGTCGCCCAGCGCGCGCAGCGCCGCCACGGCGTGCCGTCCCACCGGTACGATGCGCGTCTTGCGGCCCTTGCCCAGGACACGCACTTCGCCGGCTTCCAGATCCAGATCCAGCCAATGCAGACCGACCAGTTCCGACAGGCGCAGGCCGGACGAGTAGAACAGCTCCAGCATCGCGCGATCGCGCACACCTAGCCCATCATCGCCGCCGTCGCCCTCCACCAGCGCGGCGGCTTCGTCCACGTCCAATACCTGCGGCAACTTGCGATGTACTTTGGGACCGCGCACGCTGGCGAGCGGGTCGTGCGTGAGCAAACCTTCGCGGGTCAACTGCCGGAACAAACTGCGGCAGGAGGAAAGCAGGCGCTGCAGGCTCTTCGGCGACAAGCCCATGCGGTGCTCGGTCGCGATGAATGTGCGCATGCGATGCGGGTGAAGCTGCTCGAACGACGTAATCTGTTGCGCTTCCATGTAGCGCAACAGCTTGCCCAGGTCCCGGCGATAACCGTCGATGG
The DNA here is from genome assembly GCF_044904675.1 of Dyella jejuensis. Lineage (NCBI taxonomy): Bacteria > Pseudomonadati > Pseudomonadota > Gammaproteobacteria > Lysobacterales > Rhodanobacteraceae > Dyella > Dyella jejuensis. The sequence goes on from NZ_JADIKJ010000003.1 coordinate 76,164, forward strand.
TATGGGGCGACGCCTTTCGTTCCTGACTTAAACGATTCAGCCATGCATCGATCTGGCCTTGTGCTTCCACGCGCGTGTTCAGATGCCGTCCTGCAGGTGCGCCAAGGCTGCGGCGAGCGTCGCGGCGATCATCTTCAGGAACATGGTGCCCATGCCGGGCTGGAAGTGATCCGGGTCGTGGCTGCCGATCGCCAACAGGCCCAGATCGCCAAGCGGCATCACCGCAGCGGAGCGAACTTCCGACGCATGCTGGCCGAACAGCCGCTGCAGGCGTTCAGCCGACAGCCGGCCCGAAATGGGCTCGTGATGGGCAAGGAAATCGGTGAATTCCGGCATGGCGCCGCGACCGCCTGGTTCGCATAGCAGCCAATCCGCCGGCGGCAGACTGAGGCTGCCGAACAACACCAGGCGAACTTGGTCGGTGCCGAAATCCTCCGACAGCCTGGCGACCACCGCGCGTGCAGCGACGGCGGGCGTATGGGCGCGCAAGACAGCGAGATTGAGATCATGCACACGCTGCATCAGGCGTTCGTTTTCGGCGGCGATCGCCGCCAGTTCGCCAAGCTTGCGCTCCAGGTCGCTGTTCTTCTCGCGCAGCGCTTGCAGCTGGTAGGCGGCCAGCGAAGCCACCGCGCCCTGCTCGCGTGGCAGGGTCAGCAGCGTCGCCAGTTCGGGATAGTCGCTGAGAAAACCCGGATGCCGACGCAGGTAGGCGGCGACGTCACCGGCTTTCAATGTGTCATCGAGCAGGGCATTGGTCATGCGCGAAACCTCGAGCCGAAAACAGGGGTCGGCCAACTGTCAGGTCCGAGTGTGCGATGGACGCGCCCGCGCATCAATCACCGCGTGACTGATCCAGCCATTCGCCTTCGAAGACAAAGGCGGCCGGTCCGGTCATCCACAGCCGTTCGCCAGGGCCGGCCCAGTCGATCTGCAGGCTGCCGCCCGGCAGGTCGACCTGCACGCACGCCTCGACTTCGCCTTGCTGGCGCAGAACCGCCATCGCCGCACAGGCGCCGGTGCCGCACGCTTGCGTCCATCCCGCGCCGCGCTCATGCACGCGCAGGCGCACGTGCCGTGCACTGAGCCTGTGCACGAAGCCGGCATTGACGCCCTCAGCAAACCGAGCGTGCCTGGTCAGCGCCGGACCGAGCCTTTCCAGCGCCGGTGCCTGGAGATCGCCCACTGCGACCACGGCATGCGGATTGCCCATCGACACGGCGCCGATTTCCAGCGGCTGGCCGTCGACATCCAGCATGTAGCGATCCCGGCCTTGCGGCGCATCAAAGGGCAGCCTTGCGGGTTCGAACACCGGCTCGCCCATGTCCACCGTTACGCAATGGGCGTCGACCAGACGCACGGTTACCGGTCCGGACGGACTCTGCACCTGTGCTGCTGCGCCCAGCTCCAGTTCGCCCGCGCGATGGAGCCAGGCCGCGACACAGCGCACGCCATTGCCACATTGTCCCGAAGGCGAGCCGTCCGAGTTCCAGATGCCGTAATAAAACGCGCTGGTGCCATCGCGCGCAGGCTCCACGCTCAACAATTGGTCGAAGCCGATGCCGGTGTGGCGGTCGGCCATGGCGCGGATCAGCGCCGGATCCAGCGCAAGCGCCCGGTCGCGGCTGTCGATGACGGCAAAATCATTGCCGCTGCCATGCATCTTGGAAAAACGCAAAGTCATGCCGTGCGCCGCGCGATCAGCTTCCATGCAACGGTTCGGTGGTGACGCTGCTCGAACTGGCTGGCGCCTCCGTCGTGCCCGCATGCGCGGGTGCGTGGGCAGTCGCGGCATGAGCGGGCACGGGCTTGGCCGCCTGCGTTGGCGGCACGTAATACAACGGGCCTTTGTTGCCGCAGCCGGAAAGCGCGACGAAGGCGAGGCAGGCCGGCAGCAGCAGGATCGATCGGCGCATGGTGCAACATCCTGGGGAATCGGCCGCAGTATAGCCAAGCGGTCAGGGCGACACCGTTTATCATGCACGCCTGGCCGCAAGGGATATGCGGAGTTCGGGAGTGCCTCATGAACTGGAATGAATTGTTACGTCTGCCGGCCACCCTGCTGGGTATCCTGGCTGCGCTGGTCCTGTTGTTCGCCTTGTTCCAGCTGCTGGCCGCGCGCCAGCGGGTGCATGAGCGACGGCATCTGGCTGCGGGCGGCCACACGCTGCTGCTGCTGATCTTCATCACACTAGGCGTGTTGCTGGCCGGCATGGCGGTTTCCCTACGCGGCTATCGCTTCCTCAGCGAAGAAGAACCGGTCGTGCAGATCGACTCGCGCATCCTGTCGCCGCAGCGCTGGGCGCTGACCTTGACCTGGCCGGACGGCGCCACCCGCGACGTAATGCTCGCCGGCGACGATTTCCAGGTCGATGCCGTGGTCCTGAAATGGCAGCTGCCGGCCATGCTGGCAGGGCTGCCGCCGCTGTATCGGCTCGATCGCGTCTCCGGGCGTTATGACGATGCCAACCAGGAAATGCATGCTCCACGCACGGTGATCGATTTCAGCCAGGCCGGCCAGGGCGACTTGCTCGATCTGAAAAAGCAGTTCCCGCGCTGGCTGCCGGAAGTGGATACGGTCTTCGGCAGCGGCGCGTTCCTGCCGCTGGTCGACGGCGGTCATTACGCCGTGGGCTTGATGCGCAGCGGTGCCCTGGTGGCGCGACCGGACGATGCGACCGCGCAACGCATCGGGCAGCCGCTGGGAGACTGAGCCGACGCGCGAAGCCGCTGGCGGCTGGCGTGGACGCTTGTCAAGCGAGCGTTTTTTCGTAGCGGAACGCATCCGAACCGTCTTCGTAGAAGCCTTTCGCGACAGACCCAATGCGGCGATAGCCCAGGCCTTCATACAGACGGATGGCATTGGCGTTGTCGGTGCGCACCTCCAGCCGCAGGGCCTGGCAACGGCGTTGGCGAGCCGCGGCTTCGGCCGCGTCGACCAGCGCCGTGCCCACGCCCTTGCCACGCGCTTCCGGCAGGCTGGCGATCGAGTAAAGCCGCGCCACGCGGCTGCCCTTGCGGAAGAACACCAGCGCCGTGCCCAGGAAACGGCGGCGGTTGGCGCTGGCGACCAGCACGCGCGCCGAATCGCTGTCCAGATGCCGGCGGAACTGCGCACGGCTGACCCGGTCGCTGTCGAAAGTAGCTTGCTCCAGCGCGACCAGGTCATCCAGGTCGGAAAGTTCGGCGCGGCGCACCCGCACGGCGGCGGTGGCTGGCGATGGGGTCATCGGGGTTCTCGTCGGCAAGCGCCGGGTGCGGGCCGGTCGCGTTTCGAAATCAGCGCGGCACTCTAGTGCACCGCGCGCGGGAAAGCATCCCGCCGAAGTCATCCGCGTCGCGTCCGCAGGTATTCGCGCGCCACGCATTTAGTTCTGCTTCAGTGCCTGCCCTTGTGCACCTCGCCGAGGTGCAAGACACTGCCGCCTTGCGCTGCGCCGCCTCGTTCCCCTACGCGACGACGTCTCTTCTGCCGGTCTACTGAGGTGTCATGACCCGACTCGTCATCGTCGTCGAGAAAGCTTCCGATTGGGGCTCCTATTATCCGTCCGTCGACGTCGTTACCGCGATGGATTACCTGCGCGAACCGGTGGGCGGCGACGATGAGCGCACCCATGTCATCAACCTCTGCCGCAGCTACAAATACCTGGGTACGGGTTACTACGTATCCTTGCTGGCCGAGGCGCGCGGACACCGCGTGATGCCATCGGTGCGCACGGTAAACGACCTGCGCCGCCGCTCGCTCTACGGCCTGGCCATCGACGACCTCAACGCCAAGCTCGCCCATTTCTTGCCCGCGGGCGGTCGTGACACGACCGATTTCGGCATCCTGATGTACTTTGGCGAGACCGCCTACCCTGCGCTGCAAGACCTGGCGCGGCAGGTGTTCGAAATGTATCCATGCCCTTTGCTGCGCATCGAATTCGAGCGCGAACGGGTATGGCAGATCAGCTCGATCAAACCGGTGGGGCTGCATACGCTGGACGACGCGCAAGAAGACGCCTTCGCCACCGAATTGGATCGCTTTTCCAAGAAACTGTGGCGCAAGCCCCGTGCCAGGCGGCTGTACCGTTATGACCTGGCGATGTTGGTCGATCCCAACGAAGCGATGCCGCCATCGAACAAGAAGGCGCTGAAATCCTTCATTGGTGCCGGCAAGGAATTGGGCATCGAAGTCGATCCGATCGGCAAGAACGATTACCAGCGCCTGGCCGAATACGACGGGCTGTTCATTCGCGAAACCACCGCCAGCGACAACCACACCTACAGTTTCGCGCATCGCGCCGAGCGCGAGGGCATGGTGGTGATCGACGATCCCAGCTCGATCCTGCGCTGCACGAACAAGATCTTTCTCAACGATTTGATGGTGTCGCGCAAACTGGCCGTGCCACGCACCGAAATTCTGTATCGCGACGACACCAAGGGTTTGCGCGAGGTCGCCGGCAAGCTCGGCTATCCGCTGGTGCTGAAGATTCCCGATGGCTCTTTCTCGCGCGGCGTGGTCAAGGTGGAAAGCGAGGACCAGCTCGAGAAGGCCGCTGGCGAGCTATTCCAGCACAGCGCGCTGCTGCTGGTGCAGGAATTCGTGTATACCGAGTTCGACTGGCGCATTGGCGTGTTGAATCGCGAGCCGCTGTATGCGTGCAAGTACTACATGTCGCGCGGCCATTGGCAGATCTACAACCATGGCGCCAAGGGCACGGCCAAATCGGGCGGCTTCGAGACCATTCCGGCCCGCGATGCGCCGGCTGAAGTGGTCAAGCTGGCGCTCAAGGCCACCAGTGCGGTGGGCGATGGCCTGTACGGCGTGGACCTGAAGCAGGTAGGCGACAAGCCGGTGGTGATCGAAGTGAACGACAATCCATCGATCGACGCGGGCGTGGAAGATAAGTACCTGGGCGAAGACCTGTACCTGCGCATCATGCAGGAATTCCTGCGCCGCATGGAGCGCAAGCGACTGGGTATCAACGCCTAGGCGGAAAGGCTCAAAGGCCGTAGGGATTTTCCGGCCTGCCCTTCCATGGGCAGGCCGGAATAAGCTGCGCGTTCCCTCGCGCAAGCCGCCGATCGCGACCACTCCTGTATCGATCGACGGACGTTCCCTGGGCGCGGCACTCCGGCCGCACCGGCTCCACTGCCAGGCGGATAAGAGAACCGGGCCTTCAGTGCCAGATCAACGGATGCGCGTTGCGGCGGCGTGGCCTGCGCAAGCGCCACAACTGGCGAAACAGATCCGGCTGCAGTGTCAGCGCCACCGCGAGCGGCGCCCATAGCAACCAGAACAGCGGCGCCCAGCCGAGCAACTCGGTATGCGCCGGCACCAGCGTGCTGGTCAGCAGCAGTCCGCCGGCCAGCAGCCACAGCAAGGCAAGGGCAAGCAGCCGCGAACGACGGTCGACATCGGTAGCTTCTGGGCGCATGGAAGACTCCGGAGCAGGCGATGGGCCAAGCTTGCGCGGCGGCGGTCTCATAGCTTGCGATGACCTGATTTTGCGCTGCCACCTGCGGCCTGGAGCCGCCGAGCGCTTCGAACACCTACAATAAAAAGCCTACGCAGGAGCCGCGCATGTCCTCACCCTTGCAGTTCGCCGTCTTTGGCCACCCGATCGCGCACAGCCTCTCGCCGCCGATCCATCAGGCCTTCGCGCGGCAATTCGGCATCGAACTGGCTTATCGCACCATCGACGCCCCGCCCTCCACCTTCGCGGACGCGGTGAAGCACTTTTTCGACCACGAAGGCGGTCGCGGCGCGAACGTCACCCTGCCGCACAAGGCCGCCGCGTTTGCGCTGGCGGACGAACACACGCAAGCCGCCGCACGTGTGGGCACGGCCAACGTACTGACGCGGCGCCCCGATGGCGGCCTGGTCGCGCACAACACGGATGGTGCCGGCATGGTGCGCGACCTCACCGAACGTCACGGCATCGACCTGCGTGGGCATGACACGTTGATGCTCGGTGCTGGCGGCGCGGCGCGGGGCGTTGCCTGGTCGCTGTTCGATGCGGGCGTGGCCACGCTTACCATCGTCAACCGCACGCCCGCGGCGGCGGACGCATTGGCCGATGCGATCGGCGAGCCGGCGCGCGTGCACACGCGCTACTGGGAAGAACTTGGCAACATCGGCAGCTACGACCTGATCGTCAATGCCACCTCGGCCGGCACGCTCGGCCAGTCGTTTACCTTGCCGTTTTCGCTGGCCGCCTCGCGCGCGCTTTGCTACGACCTCGGCTATGGCAAATCCGCCGTCGGCTTTCTCGCCTGGGCGCGCGCAGCCAACGCGCTGTACGCCTATGACGGCCTGGGCATGTTGATCGAGACCGCCGCCGATGCGTTCGAACTGTGGCACGGCAAGCGGCCCGACACCGAACCGGTCTACCAGTCGCTTCGCGCGCAGGGTTCGTGACATGGGCCTGCGTTGCCGTGCCGGCTGCGGAGCTTGCTGCATCGCGCCGTCCATCAGCTCATCCATTCCTGGCATGCCGCACGGCAAGCCCGCCGGGATCCGCTGTATCCAGCTGACCGCCGACAACCGTTGCGCGCTATTCGGCGACCCGCGTCGTCCGGCAGTGTGCGCCCGTCTGCAGGCCGAGCCGGCCATGTGCGGCGACGATAGCCAACGCGCGTTGCAGTGGCTGGCGCGACTGGAAGCCGCTGCCCGCGCCGCCTGAGCTGCCAGTTTGGCATTTCCAATACCGGCTCATGCTAGCGTGGTCGGACAGGGGGCATCACTTGCGGGGAGTTGAGCAATGTTGCCGATGGGGCGTTTCAGTCAGTGCCTGGCCGCAGCCGGGCTTTCGTTGTTTTTTGCCGGGGTGGCGCAAGCGGCGCCGGCCAGCAGCAATCCGGTCGGTTCGGCCAATGTGACCGTCGCCGATCCAACCGTGCCGCGTCCGCCGGGCCAGCCGTGCGTGGTACAGCTTTTCAGCAATGACACCTTCGATGATTTCAGTCCGCGGCCTTACAGCTATGCGCCGCCTGCGGGCTGCGGTACGCATTGGTCCAAGGTGGTGCTGGAGGCGGATTTCTCGGTGACCGCCGGGGTCCAGTACGACCGCACTGCCACCTTGTTCCTTGGCGGCGTCAACCTCTACTTCGGCACCACCCAGGAGCCCGCTTCTGATCTTGCACCAAGCTGGCACGTGGAGCGCGACCTGACCGACTACAGCGCCCTGTTCCGCAATCCGGCCCAGGGACAGGCGCTTATCGGCAATATCGTCAACAGCACCTATACCGGTGTGATCCATGGCAGCGCCCGGCTGCTGTTCTATCCGGCGTCCGTGCTGGCGCCCGCCGCCGCGGTGCCCGATGCGGTGTACCCGCTTGGCAGCGATCCGATCGGCAGCACGGTCGAGCTGGATAATTCCAGCAGCCAGCTGGCGGCCACGCTCAGCCTGCCACGCAATGTGGAGCGCGCCTACCTGGATGTCTTCACGCAAAGCCAGAATGCCGACGAGTTCTGGTACACCTGCGTGCCAGACGCCTACACCAGTGAAACGGGCGAGTGCGGCGGCGGCAATTTCCGTGAAGCCGAAATCAGTATCGACGGGCAGCCCGCCGGCGTAGCGCCGGTATATCCGTGGATCTACACCGGCGGCGTCGATCTTTTCATCTGGAAGCCCACGCCCGGCGTGCAGACACTCAACTTCATGCCCTACCGCGTCGACCTGACGCCGTTCGCCGGCATCCTTAGCAACGGCTCGCCGCATACGGTTGCGGTCAGCGTGCAAGGTGCCAACAACTACTTTTCCGCCACCGCCAGCCTGCTGGTCTACCAGGATGCCCGCGCCAAGCAGGTCAGCGGACAAGTGCTGCGCAATACGCTGGCCAACCAGCCGCCGACGCCGACCATCGGCAGCACGCTCAGCCAGGATCCGTCTGGCGATGTCACCGGCGATATCACCACCAACCTGAGCCGCCATTTCGTAATCGAAGGCTACGTCAATACCTCGCATGGCCGCGTGGATACCACGGTGAACCAGACGGTGGTATTCGCCGACACGCAAGGCTTTACGATCAATCCCACCACCTACGACCAGACCAGCGACCAGCTGACCACGGTGGAGGGCAGCAGCCGCAGCACGATCGGCGCATTGGTCAGCGGCGAGTTCGACGAAAGTTTCAGTTACCCGCTGCACGTGGAATCCAATCAGGCGGTGGTGGCGAATGGCAATTCCACCATCCTGACCACGATCCGCCAGGGTTACGACCAACACACGGCATTGAGCATCGAAGGACTGAAGCTGTACTCGGCCGATGTGCACAATCAGGTCGAGGGCGTCGATACGCTGGACCTGGATGCCAGCTACGACATCCTCGGCCACAGCGGCCAGCAGACCACGCAGGAGTTTGCGTTCAAGGATTCACTGGGTGGTTGCTATCGCAGCAGTGTCAGTTCAGCGAACAACGTGGTCACCGCCTATACCAGCGGGAAGGGCTGCCCGGGGCAGCGTAACCGAGTGTTCTGGTTCAGCCATCCGGATGGTTCGCCTTACCTCGGCGACACGTTGCTGGGCTGGTAATGCATGGCCGATGCCTCCTCGGATAGTCCGGGGAGGCGTCGCCATGTTAGTTTTGTCGGTATATGACAGAGCACTTCGCTCGATGGAGTCCCTACCGATATGCGTACACGTCTGCTTGCCCTCACCGTCCTTGGCATGGCCGTCGCCCTTGCCGGATGCCATCACGGCGGCGCGCGTCCGGACGGTACACGAGTCGACAAGGGCGGCGTAACCAACGTGGCTTCGTTCGAGTCCTTCATCGCCACGCATCCCACCGCGGCTCAGTTCAAGGCGTTGTACCCAGGCGTGCAACTGATGCTTCCGGGCACGATCAGCACGATGGAAATTCGCTACGACAACAGCCGCTTTTTCCCGGAGCTGGATAAGGACGGCCGCATCGTTGGCGGCGATTTCCACTAAGTCGCGAGGGCACTGTCATATTCGATGGCCCGGGTCATTGGGCTGACACATTGCATGATTAAGCTGGCGCGGTAGCGGCAGCCGCCCTGATCCCCGGACGGCTGCATTTCCATGCAATGCAGCGCGGGTCAGCATGCCTCCTTCCCCTTCCACCACACCGCACCGGCGCGGATTGCTCTTTGTCGCATCGGCCGCGATCGTTGCGATCGCCGGTGGCGGATTCTGGTTGGCGCATGCGTCGATAAGTGGCCAACCGGCCGGTCATGCCGCCAATGACGGCAGCGATGTCGGCGTGATGATGGGCCTGGCCGACACGGCCTATCGCGATCAGCACCTGATCGCTCCGGTCGGCAGCAACGTCTACGAGTTCTACTTCAGCGTGTTGCAGCTCGACCCGAATAACGCGGTGGCCCAGCAACGCCTGCACGATGCGTTCAAGCCGGCCTGCGACGTCGTGGAAAACACCATCAACGCGGGCGACCTCGACGAGGCGCAGCGCGAACTTTCCCTGCTGCGCATGTACGACCCGCGCAACTACAAGCTCGCCCTGCTCGGTGGCGTGCTCGATGCGCAGCGCGTGATCGAGCGCCGCCGTCATGAAGCCGAGGCGGCGCGGATCCAGGCAGCAGGCGGATAAATACAAGAAGGCGGCTAAGCTTATACGCGCGTGGGACTGCTAAACAGAGGCTTCCGACATGATACCCATCACCTCAGCTTCGAATTGACGCTGCGTTATACCTGCATTCTTAATATCAGGCAGATGCCAGGACCGCACAATAGCTCCTCCATGCAATAACAAAGCATCAGAGCAAAATTCGTAAACGACATCTATTGCATGTGTCGCCATGATCACGGTTTTCGAACCTTCTCGGACAAGCTCGTCCATAACCTGCTTAAGGTGCCACGCGCTCATCGGATCGAGTCCATTGATAGACTCATCCAGCACTAGGACAGAAGGATTACCTATCAAAGCACCCAGAATCCCGATTTTTTTACGTGTGCCATACGAGTAACGGCCGATGGTCTCATTTAGCCATGGCTCGACGTGAAACGCCTTGATCAATCGATCGGATAAATCGTTCGGCAGCGCGTTGCGGATGGAGGCCATTAATTCTAGAAACTGAAGTCCGGTAAGTTCTTTAGGTAGCTCGCTTGAGTCCAGCGCATAACCAAACTGCGATTTCGCTCGAACAGGATCTAAGCTAAGGCTGACCCCATTAATGGAAATATCCCCTTCTTTGAACGGGACTTGGCCTGTAATAGCTCTCAGAAGAGTGCTTTTGCCACAACCGTTTGCACCCAGAACTCCCACCCAGCTGCCAGACCCACAACACAAGCTAACATTTTTCAGCACCTCATGCTCACCGTATGAAACCGAAATATCGGCGGCTACGATAAGATTAGATGCAGACATAACGTTCACGCCCCAGCCGATAAAGCAATGCTGCGATTACAGGGAACGACAGCAAACCAAAAATACCAACTACTTGTATGGACATGGCAAGTAGTAAAGTCGCCGACAAATACATTAAATTTCCTCTTAATCTTGATTTTCTAGAAGTCGCCAGACAGAGAGCAAATAGAGCATTGGCCGCTATGAGGATAGCCGCCATTATCATCATAACGATGGGTGAGGCCGGTCGTATCAAAAGACCGACGAAAGCGAACATCAGGTATACGATCAGAGAAACAATCAACGGTGTTTTGATCGATACAGCTAATAGCGTTGAGAAGTCGATAGGGCTAGTAACGACCGATGGATTATTCCATGGCTCGAGGCTAAATATAACCATGAACATCATGTGCGAAAAAAGAGCGCCAGCTGCAACAGTGGCGAGATCCGTTTCGTAGCAGAAGTCTACTAGTGTTGCACTACCAAGGACCAACAACCCATAAACCCAGTACATTGCAAGATTCCGCGTTGCGAATGCAAGACGATATTGCCATTTTCCCAGCCACTTGCCACGGCGATGTTCCAAGAAAGAAAAATTTAGTGATTTATGATCTTTAAATATTGATGCAGACTGATCATTCGTTACGAATGATGCGGACGACGCCCAGAAAATTATCCCGGAATTAAAGGAAAGCAGGTTATGTTCGCGGATATAGCGCATAATTTGTCGACGGTGATGTTCAACACCAGAAAAACTTCCGCTTACAGCAGAAAAAAACCAAATTAGAAAGACGTATAGGGCACGAAAAGCAGGGATGGTTCCGTAAGCAATAGCCGCCACGATTCCCAAGGCAGTAAGATTAAAAAGGTAATTTCGCAATGCAAAGAAAAATGAGGCGGACGCACGTTGCTCGTCACTAATCTCCAATGCATTCGTCCACTGACCATAACATCGCGTTATCGCGTGTCGAATTGATTGGCTAGTAATGTGATGCATGGCGAAAAAAAATATGGCGCCAGAATACCATGCGAGCAGCTCTAATTGATCGGCGCTAAGTCTTCTGAGCTGGTTACAGACGGCAAAAAAAATCGCGAAGGTTGCAAGCGCAAAAATGAAAAATAGCATGAAGCGGTAAGACCTTCCGCCCGGCTCTGTTGACCAACGCTTAAGTGTATTTTTGAGTGCAAGCTGATCTGCGCGAACTAACGGATTGCCGGATTGCAAAAAAATATTCAACTTCAACAATCTCCCAATATTCCTTTTGCCTTAGTTCGCAGCACTAGAATAGAGAACAGCTACAACCACCACTCCTACACAGAGCGGCCCTCCGACGGCATCCGATTCGCCAACAGAATGAATGGGATTTTCAAGATCAACGATTAGTGTACTTACATTGTTCATGTAATTTCTCTCTCGTTTAAAGGGCATAACTCCGCGCCACCTGTTCTGTAATGAAAACCATTGCTTTACAGTGAGCGAGATGTCACCGGCATGCACGCGCCCTCGAATACGTGCAATTTTCTAGGACTCCAAAAGTAAGTCGATATGGCTCAAGAGAAGTTTAGTTTGATGATCTGGGCGGACACCCAGCTTTGCGTACAAATTCTCCATTAAATCTGGACGGCCTGTCGCAATTCCATTAATGGCCTCTCGCCTAGTCCTAATATTATTATCCTTAACGGCGATATCGATTAAGATTTCAAACGTTTCGTCATTTCCAATTAATGAAGCCAGTTCAACTAGCTTGGCCCTGCGAGAAACGAGACCCTCTTTCGGGTAACCTATAATGCGTCCAGTTTGTTCGTTAAAGAAGTACTGCTCGGCATTTAGATCGTGTCCATTGAGGCACATCAAATTTAGGGATATGGAGAGTTCTGGAGGAGGGAATTGCGTGTGTACGTCTCTGTACGCTCGATAGATCATTACCTTTCCGATTGGAAGGGTTGTCTCTTCCAGGAAATTTAACTCTACAAATTCATCGAGATCTCCGGTAATGAGATCAGGATCCACTTCTAGAATGCGAGTCGTATATCCGGGTCCAAAGTAGCCACAGGTCACAAAATCAAATGAATGATTATGCGACATTAAGTAAGAATATAATTCGGCTTCTCGGCTCCTTTTTGAGTCGTCAATTTGAGTTTTTGGCCAAATATTGCCTCGTATATAGCAGTCTCGAGTTCGACCAAAAATGAACGACTGCGGTGTATAAGCCAATCTCTGCGTTTTATCGAGGAAGCCCCGCACGGCATCGTTCAAGGCGTTCTGGACCAAGCCTTGATTTAGAGCGAGCCGTGCAAGTTGATGGCCGGATTCCACGATGCTTTCAAAGTCTCGAACATCTACAAATCGATCGATGTATTCGATATATTCTTCGAGCGATAAGATGGAGCACGGGGAAGTCTCTAATGTGATAGCCATCAGCTCACCGCCTTGTCGATGTTTGCAATTGAACGCTTGGCTGCATTTCGAACATCCGGATGTACATCCACAAGAGCTGCTCGAATGAGCTCTATCGCTTTCGTTGGTGAAAGCCGCGCAAGGTTCTTGATGGCAGACCATCGAACAAAATGAACGGGATGCTGCGCAAGTTCTTCTAACAGAAGCGAGCTGCATGCTCCGCCAATTGCACCAATGGCGCTTGTCAGTGACACGAGCTCCGAGCTATCAATTTGTCCAGCGAACGCCTCTTCCGCTTTTAGGCTTTTGCGGTTGAACTTCCATTGCAACGTTAAGGGCAGGTGAGCATAAAGCCGTAAAGTTGCGGAAGGCCGATTAACTGAAACGTCTAATGCATGCATTCGACCATCTATGCATGCCAATCCTTTTGGGGGCATTTCGATGGTATGGCTTTGTCCGAGTTGCGCCTCTTTTTGGAATTGATCATTAATATAATTTTTCGGGAGTTCATATAAAAGGTAAGAGTACGCAACGTCGCCTAAGTTTCTGATAAGGCCGACGTGCGGGAACGAATAGATGCCTGATGCTTGATTGTCGTATATGGTCAGCCTGAGCGTCCAGGTCTTTCCAGATGTCAATGTCACACCTGTGTCTAACCATCTTGGATCGTCGGCTTTGGGGCCACTGATAAGATGTTTTAGCGATTTATTTATAAATTGCTCAATCGCGCCACTGTCACAGAGATCACATAAGGTGGCTTTGCAGCTAAAAATCCAGCTTGGATCATATGGATTATCACAATCGATTTTGCTTTCGATTGTTGTATGAAAATCCTGTATGCCGAGTTTCTTGGATATGGGAGCTGTCATGCAAATTCTCGTCCCTTAGGGTCGAAAATGATAATTTCGCAAGATCACCGCTCAGTCCATCCGTTAGATGGCTATTTTTAATGTAAGTAATGGCCGAGTAATCGATATCTGATCCCTGAAGCAGGGTGAGTGAAGGATGACTACTTTCTTTCAGTTTGACTACAAACAGATCAATGACGATGTTATGAGGCCAGGATTTGACCCGCTAAAAACGGCGTTCAGCGGTTGCGCCACTATTGGCCTGCGTTTAGCCCGATTTGACAGATATAGCCATCTTTCAGGCGCACGTAGTGATCGGCCGAATAGCGCAACTGCTCGATCTGCCTATCGGTAAGCTTTCGCACACATCGCGCCGGATTGCCCAGCCATAGCTCGCCTTCGCCAACCACCTTGCCCGGCGGCACCAGGCTGCCGGCGCCGACGAAACCGTGTTTCCTTACCACCGCGCCATCGAGCACGGTGGCGTGCATGCCGATCAGGCAGTAATCCTCGATCGTGCAGGCGTGGACAACCGCGCCGTGGCCGATCGTGACGCCTTCGCCGACGATGGTAGGAAATCCGCCCGGCGAGTACAGGCCGTCATGCGTAACGTGCACTACGGCGCCATCCTGCACATTGCTGCGCGCGCCGATGCGGATGTAGTGGACGTCGCCGCGCAAGACCGCGCCGGGCCAGATCGATACGTCGTCGCCGAGCACCACGTCGCCGATCACGGTGGCGGCCGGATCGACATAGGCGCGAGCGCCGAGGGTGGGCACGATGCCCTTGAAACTGCGCAAAGGATTCATGCGTCCATTCTAGGGCCTGTTCATGCTGTTCGCGTGGCCTGCGCCGATAGCGGTTTGCCCGCCAGACAAGCAAGAGCGAGGGGCGTGTACGTCGCTACACGAACGATTGATGACGCACTCCGGCGGGCAAACACCCGGCCTGTCGGGTTAGCGTGGCGTGGCCGCCATGCGCTGGCGCGCAGTTTGCCTTGGCAGCCAGCAAACCTGCACCGAGCGCTACCATCTGAGCGCCACGCACGCTAACGCGGCCACGCGAATAGAGCATCCCTAGCCTTCGACCGCAGCGTCCGCGTCCTTGCACGGCAGCGTGGACTGCTCGCGCGCTTCCAGCACGCGCAAGGTTTCCCGGTAGCCGGAATCCACGGCCAGCTGCCAATCGCGCCAGTCGAGCATGCCGACATGTTCCAGTGGCGGAGTAATCAGCAGATCCGCGCGTTCGCGGCAATGTTCGCCGGTCGCCTCGCTGTTGACCATCGCGGCACGGGTCAACGTGGACACCAGGCCGGGCCAGCCGGTGCCGCGGCGCTGGCGCCACCACAGCCGCCACCAGGGCGGCGTGGCGAACTCCTCGGCCTGGGCGCGCAATGCGATATCCGCGCGAATGCTTACCGCGGTGATATGCGCGACACCATCCTGCGCCATCACATCGGTAGGCAGGTTGTCGACCAGGGCGCCGTCCACATAGACATGCCCATGGTGCAGCACGGGCGGCAAGATGCCGGGTATCGAGCTCGTCGCACGCAACCACAGCCAAAGCGGCCCGTGCCGATGCACAACCCGGCCCTCGCCCGAAAGGTTGGTCGAGACGCAGAAGAACGGCCGTTCCAGGTCTTCGATATCGATGGCGCCGAACGCCTGCCGCAGCATGATCGCCGCGCGCCGGCCACGGGTCAGCGCGACCATTGGCAACGTCCAGTCCGACAGCGGCTTGCCGCGCACGAAGGCTTCGTAATAGACGCGCATCATCTGCTCGATGCTCCACAGGTTGGCCACGCCTGCACCGATGATGGCGCCGATGCTGGTGCCACCGATCGCGTCGAAGTCATGACCGGCCTCGCGCAACGCACGCAACGCGCCCAGGTGTGCCAGGCCACGCGCGCCGCCGCCGGCCAATACCAGGCCGCGGGCATGGCCGCTGATCAGTCGCGCAATCCGGGGAATGTCGCCTTCGCCGCAGATGTGGTGATGCTGCAGTTCGCCGCTGAATGGTGCGCGCCAGCGCCGGGCCGCTCCATGCAGGACCCGATGTGCGGGATGGATCAGCAGCAGATGGCGCGGACGGTGCCGCACGCGCGCCGGATGTCCCGGCGCGGCCTCGGGCCAGGGACGTGCCGGTTGCGCCGCCAGCGCGGGCAGCAACAGCACATCGGCCTGGCGCAGGCAGCGCAGCCGCCATGAAGCATCGCCGTTGTCGTCCAGGTAGATCACGAAACGCACGTGCGCCTCGCGCTCGGCAAACCAATCGCTGCCGCGGCTGGCGCCGTGCTCGGCATCGACCACCATGCAACTGCCGTAGGCTTCCAGCGCCTGCGCCAACTGGATCGCCAGGCCGCGCACCGGCACGTCGCGATCGACCGGCAAGATCGCGAAGGTGCGTGGCTTGTCCGGCAGTTCGACATGTCGCTCGCGACGTATCAGCCGATCCATCGCCTGTCGCGCGACGCCGAGCATGGCGCGCGGATGGCGCTCGACCAGATGCTCGAAGACCTCGCGATCCAGCCGCAACAATTCGCAATCGCGCAGGGCCCGCACGCTGTAACGCAAAGCCTCGCCACTGAGCAGGCCGATCTCGCCCACGCAATCGTCCGCGGAAACCTGGCGCACCAGGTCGGCCGGCCCATCGAACACGCCCAGGCTGCCGCTGCGCAGCAGGTACAGCGCCTCGGCCACTTCGCCGGCCTTGAACAGGTATTGTCCACCGGGCAGGCAGATCCAGCGCAGATGCGCGGCCAGCGTCGCGCGTTGCGCATCGTCCAGCAGCGCAAACAGCGGGATGCGGCCGATCAGGGCGGCAGTGTCGTCGGGCAGCATGCGCGCGATAGTACGACGCCGGCGATGACACCCGATGCATCCACGCTCCCCCGCTTGATTTCGGTGCATGCCGCCAGCACGCTGTCGGTCCTGAAGGAGTTTTCCATGAACCAAGACAACCCCCTGCTCGCCGATACCGCGCTGCCGCCGTTTTCCCGGATCAAGCCGGAGGATGTGGCGCCGGCCATCGATGCCCTGCTGGCCGAAAGCCGTGCCGGCCTGGCCGCGTTGACCGTGCCCGGCGCACCACGCGATTTCGTTGCCGTGATGCTGCCCCAGGAACGGCTGGAACAGCGCATTGCCCAAGCGTGGTCGCCGGTCTCGCATCTGCATTCGGTGGCCGACAGCGAAGCATTGCGCAGCGTGTACGCCCCGGCCGAGGAAAAACTCACCGACCATGCGATCGAAGTCGGGCAGAACCGCGATCTCTACGCGGCGGTGCAAGCCGTCGCGGATGCACCGGCGTTCGCCACGCTGTCCCCTGCCCAGAAGGCCCTGGTCGAACATGCCCTGCGCGATTTCCGGCTGTCCGGGGTGGCGCTGGAAGAACTGGCGCGTTCGCGCTTCCGCGAAATCGGCGTGGAACTGAGCAAGCTTTCCACTGAATTTTCCAACGCCGTGCTCGATGCTACCGACGCCTGGCATGAACACATCACCGACGAACGCGACCTGGCCGGCATCCCGGAATCCGGCCGCGCGGTGCTGCGCCAATATGCCAAGGAGCAGGAGCTGGACGGCTATCTCGTTACGCTCAAGCAACCCAGCGTGCAGGCGGTGATGACCTACGCCGACAACCGTAGCTTGCGCGAGCGCGTCTACTGGGCCTACCAGACACGCGCGTCCGACCAGGGACCGCATGCCGGCAAATACGACAACACCGTGCGCATCGAGAAAATCATGGCCTTGCGCCATGAAGCGGCACAGCTGCTCGGCTTTGCCAACGCTGCGCAGGAATCGCTGGCCACCAAGATGGCCGGTGCCCCCGACGACGTGCTGGCGTTCCTGCGCGATCTTGCCGCGCGCGCCCGGCCGGTAGCGCAACAGGAACTTGCCGCGTTGCGCGATTTCGCCTCGGCCGAACTCCAGCTGGACAATCTCGAATCCTGGGACGTGGCCTACGCTTCCGAAAAATTGCGCCAGCAGCAGTACGCGCTGGACGAGGAACAGCTCAAGCCGTATTTCCCCTTGCCCGCGGTCATCGATGGGCTGTTCGGCCTGGTACACAAGCTCTACGGCATTACCTTGACGCCACGCGAAGGCGTCGACGTATGGCATCCGGATGTGCGCTACTACGACGTGACCGACGCCGATGGCCGGGTCTTTGCCGGTGCCTACATCGATCTTTACGCGCGCAGCGGCAAGCGCGGCGGTGCGTGGATGGACGTGTGCCGCGCGCGCTTCGACGACGGCAGCCGGTTGCAGTTGCCGGTGGCCTACCTGACCTGCAATTTCGCGCCGCCGACGGAAGGGCGCCCCGCGCTGCTTACGCACGATGACGCACTGACCCTGTTCCATGAATTCGGCCATGGTTTCCACCACTTGCTGACCGAAGTGCCGCTGCCCTCGGTCGGCGGCATCGATGGCGTGGAATGGGATGCGGTGGAATTGCCCAGCCAGTTCATGGAGAACTTTGGCTGGAACCGCGAAGCACTGGATCTGTTCGCCCGGCATTGGCAAACCGGCGAGCGCCTGCCGGACGAATTGTTCGAGCGCATGCTCGCGGCCCGCCATTTCCACGCCGGCCTGTTCCTCGTGCGTCAGCTGGAGTTCGCCCTGTTCGACTTCCTGCTGCACCTGGAGTACGACCCCGCCAAGGGCGCTCGCACGCTCGAAGTGCTGGAACAAGCGCGTTGCGAAGTGGCCGTACTGCACCCGCCGGCCTGGCAGCGCTTTCCGCATGCCTTCAGCCACATCTTCGCCGGCGGCTACGCCGCGGGCTACTACAGCTACCTGTGGGCGGAACTGCTCAGCGCGGATGCGTTCGGGGCGTTCGAAGAAGGCGCGGTCAACGGCGGCAGCGTGATCAACCCGGCCACCGGCGAGCGCTTCCGGCGCGAAATCCTGGCCGTGGGCGCCAGCCGCCCGGCGCTGGAAAGTTTCGTCGCCTTCCGCGGCCGCAAGCCGGAGCCGGAAGCATTGCTGCGCAGCCACGGCCTGGCCTAGCGCCTGTTGGCACGATTCGCATAGCCGCGTTAGCGTTGGCTGTCATGGCGGCCACGCAACGCTATAACCCGGGCCAGCGTCGTTGGCTCGCCCAGACGGCGTCATCCCTCGGTCGTGTATGGACGTCATGCACGCCCTTCCTGCTCTGGCGAGCCAGCAGCTTCCGCCGCAGGCCACGCGAACCGTGCGAGCAGCCCTGGGGAAACCAGGATAAAAGGCACCGCGCCAACCATGACGGCGCTCCTGCGCTCGTCGGAAGCGAGGCGCGCTCCTATGCAACACCAAACAGGTTCACAATCGCTTCGGCGCCGTCCTGCCAGGATCGGCGAGGCGATGTCCGCTTATCGAATCGACACACACTGTGGACCGGGGAGAGTCTGCTGATGAATGCGATCACGCACCTGGCGCCGGAATGGCACAACTGGATCCGTGAAAACCTGGCGCGCGGCTGTGCGCCGCAGTCGCTGATCGAAGACATGGTACGCAACCGCTTCGATCCGGTTTTCGCGCGCGCCGCGGTCAACGGCGTGATGACCAGCAACGGCCCTGTCGCGGCACCACTGGAAGTGCAACCCAAGGCTGCCAGCGGTTACGTTTACGAAACGCCGCGCCTTCACGCCGGTAACCTGATCCGAACCTCCGATCGCGAGGTGCGCGTGGTCATGCGCGTCAACCGTCCGCTCATCGCGGTACTCGATGGCGTGCTGAGCGAAGACGAGTGCGACGAACTCATCCGCCGCTCCGCCGACAAGATGCGTCGTTCCACTACCGTCGACCCGATCAGCGGCAAGCATGAAGTGATCGCCGACCGCAGCAGCGAAGGCACCTTCTTCGCCCTCAACGCGGATCCTTTCATCGCCCGCCTCGACCGCCGCATCTCGGAAGTGATGAACTGGCCCGTCGATCACGGCGAGGGGTTGCAGATCTTGCATTACGGCATCGGCGGCGAATACAAGCCGCACTTCGATTACTTTCCGCCCGAAGAACCCGGCAGCCACGTGCAAATGACCATCGGCGGCCAACGCATCTCCACCATGGTGATGTACTTGAACGAAGTGGAGGCAGGTGGCACCACCATCTTTCCGGAAATCGGCCTGGAAGTGGTGCCCAAGAAAGGTTCGGCCGTCTATTTCGAATACACCAATAGCCAAAACCAGCTCGATCGCCTCACCTTGCACGGCGGTTCGCCAGTAACCCGTGGCGAAAAATGGATCGTTACGAAGTGGATGCGGCAGCGGCGTTATGGCGAAGTTACCGCCGCGCCTGCAGCGTCGGCAGCAACCGGATAAGTACTGCCACGCTAGACCGTGCGCTGCGGTTCGTGCCACAGAATATGACTGCGAGGCTGGCTAGGCTCTGGAAGGATCAGGGGGCTGAAATACCACTGGAGGACAAGGCCATGTCAGCAGCTGTCGATGGATGTGTCAGTCGGTATAGGTCCTTTTCCAAAACTGCGCTTTGCTGGCCTGCGTTCGCCACGGCCATGGTCCTGGCGGGAACAGGCGTATTGCAGGCCCAGGAAAGCCCAGGTTGTACCGATACATCTCGCACGTGTGTCATCGCCGCGGCGACCACTTATCTCAACGCGCTCGTTTCACATAACGCGGCCCAGGTACTCCTCGCGGCAGGCGCTACCCGCACGGAAAACGGCGTAGACACGGGCGATAGCGGTGCACAGATCGCCAACGACCTGCAGACCAATCCGCAATTCCTGCTTATCAGCGGTATCCGCGATGTGCGCTGGTTTGTCGATGGCGATAACGCCATGGCCCTCTATCTCATCGACACCGCGGTACCGCTGACTGGCGTGCATGTCGCCACGGTGCATATTGCCGAACGCTTTCAAGTCGATAATGGCCTGATTACGCAGATCGAGGCGTTCTACTGCACGCATCCGGGCCTGACCGAAGAAACGGAGCGAATGCCATCCGCGGTGACGCTTTTCAGCGAGCAATGTTTCGGAGCCGTCTTGCCGGGCGGCTGACAGGCACTAACGTGCGACGTATTCGCGATCAGCTTTTCGAGGTAGAGCATGCGCCGGCCAAGCCGGCGCATGCATCGCTCAAGCTTGCGCTCCGTCCGCCATCAAGTGGTAACGGGTGGCGACTTCGACTTCCTGCTTCGAGCCCAGGAATACGGGTACGCGCTGGTGTAGTCCAGTGGGTTGCAGTTCGAGGATGCGTTCGCGGCCGGTGGTGGCGGCGCCACCCGCCTGCTCGATGATCAAGGCCATCGGGTTCGCTTCGTACATCAGCCGCAGCTTGCCGCCCTTGGCCTTGATCTTGGCGTCGAGTGGATAAAAGAACACGCCGCCGCGGGTGACGATGCGATGCACGTCGGCAACCATCGAAGCGACCCAGCGCATATTGAAATCCTTGCCGCGCGGGCCGTCCTTGCCGGCCAGCAATTCGCCGATGTAGCGCTGCATCGGCGCTTCCCAGTGGCGCTGGTTGGACATGTTGATGGCGAACTCGCCGGTTTCTTCCGGGATGCGGATATCGCGGCGGCTGAGCAGGAAACTGCCTACTTCGCGGTCCAGCGTGAACTCGTGCGTGCCATGGCCGAAGCTGAGCACCAGCAGGGTTGCCGGACCGTAGACCACGTAACCGGCGGCGAGCTGGGTGGTGCCGGGTTGCAGGAAGTGCTCCATCTTCGGTTCGGTAACGCCATCCGGGCAGCGCAATACGGAAAAGATGGTGCCGACCGAGATGTTCACGTCGATGTTCGAACTGCCGTCCAGCGGATCGAACAACAGCAGGTGATTGCCCTTCGGGTACATGTCGGGAATCGGCTGCGGATCTTCCATTTCCTCCGACGCGCAGGCTGCCAGGTGGCCGCCCCAGGCGTTGGCTTCCAGCAGGATCTCGTTGGAGATCACATCCAGCTTCTTCTGCGCTTCGCCTTGCACATTGTCGCTGCCGGCGTTGCCCAGCACGCCGCCGAGCGCGCCCTTGTTGGTGGCTACCGCAATGCGCTTGCAGGCGCGCGCGACCACTTCGATCAACAGGGATAGTTCGGCGTTGACGCGGCCGGCGCGGCGCTCCTCGATCAGGAACTGGATCAGCGAAATGGGCTTCATGGCGAACCTGCTGGCAAAGGGACCGCCATTTTCCCGGCTCCGCCTTACAGAAACCAGTCACATGCCCGAAACAGCCGCCACGCTGCTGCTGACAACACGCTGGCAGCAGCGGACGCGCAAGCTCACATCATCGGATAAGGAGGAACGATCATGCGCGACAGGGTTTTTGTGCTGGTTTTCGATGGCGTTGCGGACTGGCAGGTGGCGTTGGCTCTGGCCGAGATTCGCCGCCCCGGGGAGTGGGAAGTGCGCACAGTCGGTTTCACCGGCGAACCGGTGACGACGATGAGCGGACTGCGGGTGATGCCCGATGACCGCGTGGATGGGCTCGACCTGGGCACCGCGGCCATGTTGGTGTTGCCTGGCGGGCACCTGTGGCTGCCCAGGCAGATCGAGCAGGTCGCGGTGCTGGCGCGCAGCGTCCACGCGGCCGGTGCACCCGTGGCGGCTATCGACGAGGGCGTGCTGGCGCTGGCCCGTGCCGGATTGATCGATGATTGCCGTCATACCGGCAACTGGCCGGGGCAGATCGGCCGCGAGGTACCCGGATATGCGGGCCACGAACAGTATGACGCCCAGGTACTTGCGGTCAGCGACGGCGGCGTGATCACTGCCAGCCATCTGGGCAGCATCGAATTCGCGCGCGAAATCATCCACACGCTGGATCTTTACAGCCGCAGCGATCGGGAACATTGGTACCGCCTGTTCAAGCAAGCCGTTCCGCCGCCGTGGTTCGCCACGGAAAACGCCGAAGTGATCGAGGCCGCCTGAGGTATCCGCCATGAACCATTTCATCCATCGCGTTTTGGCTGCCTATCGACCGATGTACCTGCGAGGGTTGCTCATGGACGGCCAGTACCACCTGCCGGCGCCGCCGGAAAAGCCGCCAGCGAAAGGCAAGCTCATCGAACTGACGCCAGCCTTCGAGCCATCCCGTCGCCGCGTAGTGCTGGCAGCCGCAACGGCCGTGGCCGCGGGCCTGTGCGCAATACCGGATCTGCCGGGCAGTGTCGAAACGAAGAACGATTCCGACAGCGGTCAATGATCGCGATTTCTTATTCACCTGCGGAAAGCCATCATGCGAAAGGTCTATCAAGGCAGTTGCCATTGCGGTGCGCAAAGATCGAGGATACCGATCGCGCCAAAGGAACGGGGCGCTGCCATGGTTCGATCTGCACCAAGACGCGGCAATGGGACGTGATGGTCAGGCCCGATGCGTTTCGCCCGGGCCAGCGGCGAAGGCGATCTCTCCGATGATCCATTCGGCTCCCGCAGCATGCATCAGCTGTCCTGCCGGTCGCACGACAACGGGTCAGCCACGCCGGCTGAACCACGACCTCTGTAACGCCGCGTGGAGATAGCACGCATGAACCGGAAGATCACATTTTTCCATGCGCCCAACAGTCGCTCCGGCGGTACACTGGCGCTGCTTGAGGAACTGGGCGCCGATTATGAGCTCCATCTGCTCAATCTCAAGAGCGGCGAACAGCGCGAAGCCGCCTATACGGCCATCAATCCGATGGGCAAAGTGCCGGCGATCCGCCATGGCGATGCGCTGGTCACCGAGCAGCCAGCGGTATTCCTGTATCTGGCCGACCTTTATGCGGAAGCCGGACTCGCTCCGGCTATCGGCGAGCCACTGCGCGGTCCCTATCTTCGCTGGATGGTCTATTACGGTTCGTCCTTCGAGCCGGCCATCGTCGATCGCTCGCTGCAACGCGAACCGGCGGCCCCGTCCACCTCGCCCTACGGCAGCTGGGAAGACGTCGTGCACACGCTCAGTGCGCAGCTTGCCACGGGACCTTACATGCTCGGCCGGCGTTTCACCGCCGTCGACGTGTTGTGGGGCAGCGCCCTGCACTGGATCACGTTGTTCAAGCTGATACCGGAGACGCCGCAGATACGCGCCTATATCGATCGCGTGATCATGCGTCCGGCCATGCAGCGCGCGGCGGCCAAGGATGCCGAATTCAAAGCGCAGCAAGGAGGTTAAGTGGACGTGGGCGAGGCGAGGGTCATGCGCGCAGCCGGCTTGCCGATGGCTGTCGCAGGCATCGCGACCGGCGCGCATGACTTTGGACGCTGGCTCGCGCCGGCTGCCTGGGTGATCATGTACCGATGCGCCGCGCCGATCGCCTCTTTCTCATCATCAACGCCCTGCGCGGCCGCCGCACCGCGCTGCAAGCGCGCCAACTCGCCGAAACATTGGGCGTATCGCTGCGCACGGTCTACCGCGACGTGGCGGACCTGCAGCTCTCTGGCGTGCCGATCGAGGGCGAGGCTGGCGTGGGCTACGTGCTGCGCAAGGGCTCGGACATTCCGCCGCTGATGTTTACCGCCGACGAACTCGAATCGTTGGTGGTCGGCACGCGCTTCGTTCGCGCCTTTGCCGGCGAGAAGCTGGCCGCCGGCGCCCAGGCGGCACTGGTGAAGATCGAAGCGGTGCTGCCGCCCGAGCTGCGCGAGCGTTCCTCGCGCACGCGGATCTATGCGCCGATCTGGCGCGATGAGGCGTCGGTCGCCTTCGCCGCGCTCATCGACCAGCTGCATGCCTCGATCGGAGCGCAGCAGGTATTGCGGCTGCTCTATCGCGATGAACTGGGCCGCGAAAGCGAGCGCGAAGTGGAACCGCTGTGCCTGGCCTTCTGGGGCGGTGCCTGGACGCTTGGTACCTGGTGCCGCCTGCGTCGCGATTTCCGTAACTTCCGCCCGGATCGCATTGGACGTGTGGAGCAGACCGGCGAGATATTCGACAGTCCCGCGGATCGCAACCTCGCCTCGTATCTGCAAGCCATGCGCGGGTATTACTCGGGCCTCGAATAAGGCGATTGTCCTGCCGGCGAGTTGCCGGCCTTCCGGTAAGCTGTGCCTGATCAGGGGCACAGGCTGCTTGGCACTAACCCGTTTACAGCGATCTCGTCGATGGCATGCGTCCGCGCCTTGCTGCTGCGTGCGCGGCAAGACCCAGCTTTCGCCACAGGCACTGGCTAACGGGAGCGTGGAAGATGGCGGGTCGGCGTCCGATCGCCCCATCCATGACGGAGCACCAAGCATCGTGAACATCGCACTACGCATCGGATCCATCGCGCTGGGCATGGCCCTCGCCCTACCGGCCCTGGCACAGCAGCATGCGGACGCGCGCTTCAGGCAGATCTACCAGCAGGAATGGGCCTGGCGCACGGGGCAGGCAGGCATCAGCGCGTCGGGCGAATCGCAGCCCAACAACGGGCGGCTGGACCAGGTCGATGCGAAAAGCCAGCAGCAGCGGCTGGACTACTGGCAAAAAGTCATGCGCCAGCTCGATGCGATCGACGTACAACAACTTACACCTGCCGACCAGGTGAACTATGCGGTCTATCGCGAACAGATCCGCAACTTCATCGCCGACCAGCAATTCAAGCAATGGCAGATGCCGTTCAACAGCGACTCGGCGTTCTGGAGCGAACTCGATGACGATCTCGGGGAAGATGCCCTGCATAGCGAAACGGATTATCGCCATTACGTCGATCGCCTCAGCCAGGTACCGGCCTATTTCGACCAGCAGATCGCCAATATGCGCGCAGGCCTCAAGCGTGGCTTCAGCGTGCCGCGCGCGGTGCTGACGGGGCGTGATGTATCGATTGCCGCCGTGGCCGGGCTGAAGGATCCGACGCAAGCCAGTTTCTACGCCCCGTTGCAGCATATGCCCTCGACCATCCCGGCCGCGACCGCCGCGGCGATCCAGGCCGACGCGCGCCAAAAAATCAGCCGCGATGTGATTCCCGCCTACGCGAAGCTGCTCACTTTTTTCCGCAACGAGTACGTACCGCAGGCGCGCACGACGTTGGCCGCGGAGGCCCTGCCCGATGGCAAGGCCTACTATCGCCAGCAGATCCGTGAATACACCACGCTCGATCTGGCCCCCGATGCCATCCACGCGATCGGCTTGCGACAGGTCGACACGATCCACGCGCAAATGCTGCAAACCATGCGCGAAACCGGCTTCAAGGGCAGCTTTGCCGAGTTCCTGCATTTCCTGCGCACCGATCCGCAGTTCTACGCCAAGAACCCGCAGGAATTGCTCGACCGCACGGCCTGGGTGGCCAAGGAAGTGGACGGCCAGGTCGGCAAGTTCTTCGGCCACCTGCCGCGTGAGCGCTTCACGATCGAACCGGTGCCGGCGGACATCGCGCCTTATTACACATCGGGCCGCGGCGGCCCGGACGTCTATCTGGTCAACACCTACGACCTGCCCTCGCGTCCGCTCTACAACATGCCGGCGCTGACTTTGCATGAATCGTATCCAGGGCATGCATTGCAGCTGGAGCTGGCGGAAGAGGACCAAAGCCAGCCGGCCTTCCGCCGCAACGGCTATATCTCCGCCTACGGCGAGGGCTGGGGCTTGTATTCGGAATACCTGGGCAACGAAATGGGCATCTATAAGACGCCCTACCAGCGTTTCGGCTATCTCACCTACCAGATGTGGCGCGCCTGTCGGCTGGTGGTCGATACCGGCATTCACCACCTTGGCTGGACGCGCCAGCAAGCGATCGATTACATGACCGAAAACACGGCGTTATCCGATCGCGAAATCGCCAACGAAGTGGATCGCTACATCAGCTGGCCGGGACAGGCGTTGTCCTATGAACTCGGCTATCTGAAATTGCTGGAGCTGCGCGCGCGCGCAGAGCAAGCGCTTGGATCGAGATTCGATATTCGCGCTTTCCACGACACCGTTCTTTCGACCGGCTCGGTGCCCTTGCCGGTGCTGGAGCAGCGCATCGATCGCTTTATCGCCGAAGGTGGACCGGAGCCCAACTATGGACACGAGCACGCCGACACCGCGGAACCCAAGGCGGCCATGCCGTAACGATGGACGTGCCTGGCTGGCGCGTCCGGCATGCGATGTCTAAGGATGGCGAAGCCGAGGCTGGCCGGCTGGAAGCGCGCATGCCAGCCCGATTGGCGAAAACTTCACCTGTGAAGTATTATGCGCCAAAGCTTTATTGGGAGAGCGGCCATGCCAGTCCATGCCTTGCCCCGCACCACCCCTGTTGAAGAATTGGGCGGCCCTGCCCTGCGCACCTTCTTCAAGCTGGCCGAACGCTGGCAGCTGCGCATCGCCGAACAGCGCAAGCTGCTGGGCGATCCGCCGGAATCCACGTTCTACAAATGGAAGCGGCAGCAGGACGGCGTGTTGGCACGCGACACGCTGGAACGCATCAGTTACCTGCTGGGCATCTACAAGGCGCTACAGATCCTGTTTCCGGATCCCGAGCAGGCAGACGCCTGGCTGCATAAGCCCAACCAAGCGGCGTTGTTCGGTGGCCATTCCGCGCTGGAGCGCATGCTGTCGGGCAACGTCGGCGACCTGTACGTAGTGCGCCAGTACCTGGATGCGCAGCGCGGCTGGAACTGAAACCTCCGTCGCAACCGGCGAGAACCTGTTCCAGCAATATCCACAGCCGAACAGGGAAGAACTTTACGCGCGGCTGGTGCCACGGACCCATCATGCCTATCGACTTGCCCCCTCTTCGACGCATCCGCTGGAGCCAGGCCTACCGCATCGTGCCGAGCCGTTTTCCGCCGGCCGGGTTGTTCGACCGCATTGCCGATCCCGCCGACCTGGAGGCCGTGTTTGCCATCGAGGCGCTGACCAATCCGCGCCTGCGCGAAGAGGCGGACAGCATGCGGCTGGTACCGAAGGATCGCCGCGTCAGTGGCCCGGGTTCGACACCGGTCATGGCCGCCTTCACCCATCTCAATCCGGAAGGCAGCCGCTTTTCCGACGGTAGCTGGGGCGTGTTCTATGCCGCGCACAGCGTGATCACCGCGGTGGAAGAAACGGTGTACCACCGCGAGCGTTTTCTTGCCGCCACGGCCGAGCCGGCCTGCGATATCGAAATGCGCTGCTATCGCACCAGCATTGATTGCAAGCTGCACGATATTCGCGGCGGCTGGCCGCAGGTGCACGACCCGGAGAGCTATGCGGCCAGCGTGAAGCTTGCGCGCACGCTGCGCGAACAGGCTTCCAACGGCATCGTCTACGACAGCGTGCGCCACGGCGGCGGTGAATGCCTGGCGGCGTTCTATCCGGATGTGGTCGCGCCCTGCGTCCAGGCACACCACCTGATCTATCGCTGGGACGGCCAGCGCATCGCGCAGGTCTTAGAGGTCAGCGAACTCAAACGCAGCTGACCAGCGCATGGCTGCGGCCTCTGGTCCAGCACGCTGGTGCGACGATCGTGCCCAGGCATGCTTCGAAGCGGCCTTTGGATACGGGCCGCCGCCATGCAAGTCCGATTGCGCAGGCTATGATCGGTTAATGAGCCCTTACAGCTGGCGAATGCGGCCACGGCTTCGCCTAATCTCCGTACCCACCTGACACCGACAGGTACATCATGAAAATCCTGCTATCGCTAATGCTTGCCCTGGCCTCGTGCGCCGCTTGCGCGGGGAGCGGCCACGCGCAATGGAACGCGGCGATTGCCGCCTTCGAGGCTTCCGATCGTGCCGACCCGCCGCCGCAACATGCCGTGCTGTTCATTGGCAGTTCGTCGATCGAGCACTGGAAATCGGTGGCGGCGGACTTTCCGGAAGTGAAGGTAATCAACCGCGGTTTCGGCGGCTCGGAACTGAGCGATTCCACTTACTTTGCCGACCGCATCGTGGCGCCTTATCATCCGCGCGCCATCGTGATGTACGCCGGCGACAACGATCTGTGGGACGGGCATAGCCCCGAACAGGTGCGCGACGACTTTGCCGCCTTCGTGCGCAAGGCACGCGCGGTCGATCCCGGCGTGCCGATCGCCTTCATCGCGATCAAGCCGAGCGTGGCGCGCAAGGCGTTGCTGTCCCAGATCCGGCAAGCCAACCGGTTGGTGCGCGCTTACGCGGCAACCCAGCACAACGTGGCATACCTGGATGTGTTCACGCCGATGCTGGGGCCGGATGGCCAGCCGCAGGCGAAATGGTTCGGCGATGACGGCCTGCATATGAATCGCAGCGGTTATGCGCTGTGGATCGGCATCATCAGGCCGTGGGTGGATGCGCACGGGCGATAAGCGGGCTTGTCGTTCCGGCTGGCACCGACGGCAAGCGCCAGCAGGAAACGACGGGGCTTACGCATCCGCATTGCTGGCAAAACCTTCGCGCGTGCCGCGGTTGAATACGCGGTCCTTGTCGAGCACCTCGGCGGCGGCATGCGCGGAAGCCTGCTTGAGGCTGGCATAGAGCGGCGTGAAATCCGGCCGCGTCGCCTCGAACAGCTGCTCGAAGCTGTCGATCACGAAATAGGTCTGCTGGTAAGTATCGATGCGGTAGCGCGTGTTCATCACGCGCTCCAGACCAAAGCCAATGCGATTGGGCGCGGGTGAATCCAGGCAGTAGATCGACTCGCCTTTCGAACTGACGATGCCTGCGCCGTAAATGCGCAGGCCTTCATCGGTGTTGATCAGGCCGAATTCCACCGTATACCAGTACAGCCGCGTCAGGTTCATCAACGCTTCGGGGCCGATGCCGAAGGCTTTCATGCCGCCACGGCCATAGGCCTGCATGTAGTCGGCGAAGATCGGGTTGAGCAGCAACGGCACGTGGCCGAACAGATCGTGGAACAGGTCGGGTTCGCTCAGGTAATCCAGCTGGTCGGGTTTGCGGATCCACCAGCTCACCGGGAAGCGGCGGTTAGCCAGGTGATCGAAGAACACCTCGTCCGGCAGCAGGCCCTCGACCGCGACCAGTTCCCAGCCGGTGGCCTTGCCGAGCACCTGGTTGAGGTCGCTGAACTTGGGAATGCCGCCGTCGCCCAAGCCGAACCGTTCCACGCCGGCCAGGAATTCCCTGCATGCGCGCCCGGGCAACAGTTCGCGCTGGCGCTTGTACAGCGTGTCCCACACCTCATGATCGGTACGGCTGTAGTCGGACCACGGTTGCTCCACCACGCCGGTGGCATAGACCGGCACGTAGCCGCGATCGGTCTGCTGGTGTTCGATCTTGCGTGGCGTGTTGGTATCCATCGATGGCTCCGGCATTGCGCATGACGCCCAACGAAGGGCGATCACAACAGAATAGGGTCTTTGCCCCGCAAAGAGCTTGCTTTATTGCGTGAAAAACCTGGGCAAGTGCAATATTCGTGCGATATTGGCGCAAACTACCGAGGTATCGTGCATGGCCGAGCTGGATCGTACCGACCTGCGTATGCTTGCCGTGCTGCAGGGCGAAGGGCGCATTACCAATGCCGAACTGGCCGAGCGGGTGAACCTGTCGCCGTCCGCCTGCCTGCGCCGCCTGCAGCGGCTGGAAAGCGAAGGCATCCTCACCGGCTATAGCGCGCAGGTCGATCCGGAAGCGGTGGGCTTGGGCCTGCAGGCGTTCGTGCGCGTGCAGCTGAGCAAGCACGAGAGCGAGGCGATCGAGCGCTTCGTGGCGCAACTGAACGGATGGGACGAGGTGGTGGCTTGCTATGCGCTTACCGGCGACATGGACTACCTGATGCACATTTATGTCGCAGACTTGCAGCATTTCTCGCGCTTCCTGCTGGACCGGTTGCTCAACGCCTCGGGCGTGGCCGACGTGAACTCCAGCTTCGTGCTGCGCACCGTCAAGCGCTCGGCGGCCTTGCCCTTGTCGCAGCTGGAACGATGAAAAGGTCCGGATGCCGAGGACAGGGCGGCAAGTTCTTGCAGCCCTTGCAAGCCGCGCGGCGTCTGCCAAAGATCGTATGCCGACAAATGCGGGACGCCGCCGCGCGGACGGACTGCCGACTCGCGCCTGATTAACGTTAAACTAACTGCACTGATGAGTATCGAAGCCGTTTCTCCCCCGGACCGCGACCTGCTACGCCCGCTACGTTACCTGTGGCGGGTGCCATGGTTGCTCGTACATATCGTGCTCGGCATCATGCTGTGCGGGTTCGTCCTTACCTGGAACCGCCACGTGGTGATGAAGAACGGGCGCGAGCCGTTCACCCACCGCATGATCCGCGCCTGGTCCACCGGGCTGATGCGCATCTTCGGGTTGCGCTCGGTGCGGATCGGGCAGCCGCTGCCCGACGCGGCGCTGTTCGTCGCCAATCACACCTCGTGGATCGACATCGAGCTGCTGCATAGCCAGCGCGCCGCCTGCTTCGTGGCCAAGGCGGAAATCGCCAGCTGGCCGCTGGTCGGATGGCTGGCGGCCAGCGGCGGCACGATTTTCCACCGCCGCGGCAGTAACCACTCGCTCGCCGCAGTGATGCAGGTCATGGTGGAACGGCTGCGCGAAGGCCGTTCAGTGGCAGTGTTTCCGGAAGGCGGCACCGGCCACGACGGCGTGCTCAAGGTTTTCCATGCGCGCATCTTCCAGGCCGCGCTGGATGCCCAGGTGCCGGTGCAACCGGTGGCGTTGCGTTTCGCTCGCGACGGCAAGCGGCTGATCGATGCGGGCTTTCGCCAGCACGAGAATTTCATGCAGAACTTCTTGCGCATGCTGGGCGGCGCGCCGATGGATGCCGAGGTGCACTTCCTGGAACCGGTGCCGACCCATGCGGATGGTCGCCGCCGCATGGCCGACCTGGCACGTGAACGCATTGCCGCGGCGCTTGAGGACAAACCTGCATGACCTTGCCGCAAGGACGCGACTTCCGCCCGCCCTGGCCGCTGACCAGCGGTCATATCCAAACCATGCTTTCCTCCAGCGGCCTACGGCGCAAGCTGCTTCCGGCGCATGCCTACCGCGTGCTGGAAGGCGCCGAGACGGTCATGGTGGATGGCGGTGACGGCGTGCGATTGACTGGTGCCTTCACCGCGCAGCAAGGCCGTCCTTCCGCGCGCGGCCTGGCCGTGCTCTTCCATGGCTGGGAAGGCAGCGTCGATTCTACCTACGTGCTGCAGACGGGAAGCCGCCTGCTGGCCGAGGGCTGGGATGTCTTCCGGCTCAATTTTCGCGATCACGGCGACAGCCATGCGCTGAATGAAGCACTGTTCCATTCTTGCCGCATCGACGAAGTCGTAAACGCGGTGGACGATATTGCGCGGCGCTGGCCGTCGCGCGCGATGGCGCTGGCGGGATTCTCGCTCGGCGGCAATTTCGCGCTGCGCGTCGCGATGCAGGCGCCCGCGCGAGGCATTCCACTTCATTACGCGCTGGCGGTCTGTCCGATCATCGATCCCGGCGAGGGCCTGTTCTCGCTGGAAGAAACGGCGCCATGGTTTTACCAGGCGTACTTCATGAATAAATGGCGGCGCTCGTTGCGCGCCAAGCAGGCCGCGTTCCCGCATCGCGAATATTTCGAATTGCAGGAACTGAAGCAAAGTCTGCGCGGCCTGACCGAAGCGCTGGTGCTGCGCCACACCGACTTCGGTTCGCTGGAGGCCTATCTGGATGGCTATTCGGTAGCCGGGCGCACACTGATGGGCATGCAGATTCCCGCCAGCATCCTCACCGCCCGCGACGATCCGGTCATCCCGGTGGACGCTTTCGAGAAATTGGACCTGCCCGCCAACGTCGAGCTGGATATCGCCAGCTACGGCGGCCACTGTGGCTTCATCCGCGGCTGGGACATGACCAGTTTCTGCGACGACTACATCGCGGCTCGCTTCAACGCGATGGCAGGTTGAACTCGCGGCGCGGGCGGCCGGGAACAGAGCAGGGCATCGGTACAATCCCCAGAGCATCGAGCCATCGCCGAGTCGAGGCCGCGTATGCCGTGCTGAAGGAACGGCGAAGAGGCAAGGGCGGCGTCTGCTGGCAACGCGATGCTCTTCGATGGCGGCGGCAATACGAAAGGTTGCGGTCCGTCCTTGCTCAATCGGCCGGCACGCAGCGCCCGTTTGCCCACGCGCGCAAGGTCGCCACTTGTTCGTGCATCAATACCGATAACGGCCTGGTCGCCTGCAGTGCATGGAGCAGGATCGCCTGGTCCAGCGCGCGGCCATCGCCGGCCGCATCGTAAAGCGCGCTGACCACGGCCTGCTCGATTTCCGCGCCCGAAAAACCATCGCTGGCTTCGGTCAGTGCGTGGAGATCGAACGATTCCACGTCCAGCTTGCGCCGCTTCAGATGCATGGCAAAGATGGCCGCGCGCACCTCGTCCCTGGGCAGGTCCACAAAAAAGATTTCGTCGAACCGTCCTTTGCGCAACAGTTCGGCCGGTAATTCGTCGACGGCGTTGGCCGTGGCGACCACGAACACCTTGGCCTTGCGTTCGGCCATCCAGGTCAGCAAATAGCCGAGTACGCGGCGGGACACGCCGCCATCATCGCCGCCGCCGGCCAGGCCTTTCTCGATCTCGTCGATCCACAGCACGCACGGCGCCAGCACTTCGCAGCTGGTCAGCGCTTCACGCAGGTTCCTTTCTGTCTCGCCCTGGTACTTGTCGTACAACGCGCCGAAATCCAGTCGTATCAGCGGCACGCCGAAGCCGCCGGCGATGGCCTTGGACGCCAGGCTCTTGCCGCAACCCTGCACACCGAGCAACAGCACGCCCTTGGGCGGATCGAGCGCCGGCGTAGGGCTGGGATCGAGGAATACCGCGCGGCGTCGCTGCACCCAGTCGCGCACATGGCTTATGCCGGCCACGTCGGAAAAGCTGGCTGTCGCATATTCGTAATGCAACAGGCCGGAGCGATTGAGCAAGTCAAATTTGGCCTGCATCAATTCAGGCAGGTCGTGCGCGTTGAGCGCGCCATCGTTGTAGATCAACTTGCGCACGATGCGGCGCGCATCCGGCGCGGTCAGTCCCAGCAGGTTGCGGACGATGGTGCGCGCCGCATCGTTATCCACTTCAAGCGGACGATTGTTCTCGCGCTGCCACGCCACCGCCTCGCCGCGCATGATGCCGGCGAGTTCCTTGACATCGGGCAATGCCAGCGACACGCGCGTGGCCAGGGCATCGAGCTCCTGCGGCAACTCCACTTTTGCACCGACCAGCACCAGCGTATGCGCGGCCGAACGCTGGCGCTGCACGATCTCGCGCATTTGCCGCAGGGTCATCGCGTATTGCAAGCATGCTTGAAAATCGAATAGCAGATAGATGCCGCGCTGCTCCGTTTCGCGGATCGCAGTAAGCGTGGCGGTAGCATCGGGGGCGACCGGCTGGTCGCGTGGACCGTTGAAATCAAGGCGTTCCAGCCCTTCCGTAAGCGTCCAGCGCCAAAGCGGATAGAGCGCCTGGGCGATGACATGGCGAAAGCATTCGATGACGCGCTGCTCGTCGACTGTCTCGATCACCAGCAAAGGTGTTGCCGCACGCACCAGCGTGCTCAGATCATCCAGTTGGCTCATGCATGTCCTCCGCCAGCCGGCTACGTTACCAGAGCCTGTCACGGCCGGATCATCGCCGGCACGCTATGCTCGACGGAAGCCGCCGCCTGCCACGCACTGACGGGCGGACGCTGGCTTGTACCGGCGCGTGCCGGCCCCCAATTGATGCACTTTCCTGGCGCACGGAGACTTATCCCATGCAGTTACGCAGCGACAACTTCCAGCACGGCAAGCCGATTCCGCCGACGTTCGCGTTCGGCAAACCCGGCCAGCCGATGGCGCTGTCGGATAACCACAGCCCGCATCTGGCCTGGAAAGATGCGCCGGCCGGTACGCGCTCTTTCGTGCTTACCTGCATCGACAACGATGTGCCCAGCAAGCCCGACGACGTCAACAAGGAGGGCCGCGTGGTGCCAGCCGATCTGCCGCGCGTGGAATTCGTGCACTGGCTGATGGCGAACATTCCGCCCGAATGCGGCGAGCTGGCCGAAGGCGCCTGCAGCGACGAGATAACGCCGCGCGGGAAAAAGCAGCCATTCGGACCACCGGGCAGCGTGCAAGGCGTCAACAGCTACACCGATTGGTTCGCCGGCGACATACAGATGGAAGGCACGTACCTCGGCTACGACGGCCCGTGCCCGCCATGGAACGATTCGCTGGTGCATCACTACCATTTCTGTATCTATGCGCTCGACACGGCGATCCTTTCGCTGCAACCAGGGTTCTCGCTCCAAGAGCTGCGCGAAGCCATGAAAGGCCATGTGCTGGCCGAAGCCGGGCTCACTGGCACCTATAGCCTCAATGCCAACGTGCCGGCATGAAGTGGTGCCGCGACGACGCGGACGTGAAATGTGAGTCGCGATGATCCTTCTTCACGCTGAGACGGCGCTGCATGTGGCACATGGAATACAGGGGCGTGCAGCAGGACGTCCCCCGGTTCAGGAGGAGCGTCGTCATGCTGCATTACGCCCTGGTATTCCTAGTCATCGCGGTTATTGCCGCGCTGCTCGGCTTCACCGGCATCGCCGGTACCGCTGCGTGGATCGCCAAGGTGTTATTCGTGCTGTTCCTGATCCTGGCAGTGATTGCGTTCTTTCGGCGAGCCAGCTGAACGGCGCGGTGACGGTTCAGCCAGCAGAGCGGCAAACCGCTAGAGTGAAGACTTGCAATCGGAGAACATCATGAACAAAGAAGTCCAGGCCCAGGAAAATGGCGTGCAGAACGATATCCACGGGCGTATCGATCAAGGTGCCGAGCGCGTCAAACAGGCCACCTCCGACGCAGTGGCCACCAGCAAGGAAAAATTCGAGCGCGCAGCCGACCACGTCGAAGAGCGCGTGCATCACGCCACCGACAAAGCGGCCCATGCCGCCAATCGCGCCACGGATAAAGTATCGGAAGCCACCGAACGCGGTCGCGCCGCCTATGACCAGGCCAGGGATCGCGCCGATGAGTGGCTGGATGAAGTACGCGAATATGTGCGCGAGAAGCCGGTACAGGCCGTGGGTATTGCGCTCGGTGCAGGCTGGTTGCTTGGCCGCATCCTTCGGCGCTGATCCTTTTCACATCTTGAGCACGGGAGCGGGCGATGCATGATGCCGTGCGCGATAACGAAGCGGCCGGGCCATCCGAGCCGGCCAGCCATCCGAAGCCAGGAGGCGTGTTCGATGAACTCGGGCAACTGGCGCGTGCGGTGCGCAACCTGTTCGGGGCCCAATTGCATTTGCTGGCCGCCGAGTTGGGATTGGCGCGCAGCGCGGTGTCCTGGATGCTGGCCGCGGGCCTCGCGGCCACGATCGCCGGCGTCGGGCTGGGCCTGACCCTCCTGGGATTGATCGGCCTGCTGCTGGCCAAATGGCTGCATTCGTGGATCCTCGCCTTCGCGGTGCTGGCGGCCCTGGAGGCGCTTTCCCTGCTCGGCGCGATCATATTGTTCCGCCGCTGCATGCACTGGATGAGTCTGCCCGCCACCCGCCAGGAGTGGCGGGCGATCGTGCGCGATACGATGCGCAAAGCCGAGCAGGACGTAAACCGCGGCGAGGGGGAGGGTTGAGGTGAGCTTATTCAAGCAGCTGGAAAAAGTTCGCAAGGCGCGCGCGCGCGTCGCCATGCATCGCAGCGACATGGCCGCGCCGGCCGCTGCATTGCTCGAACGCGGCCATCGGCACCCGCTGGCCACCGTCGCCACCGCGGCAGGCGCGGGCTTTGCGCTCGGCAGCCTTGGCGTCGGGCCGTTGCGTGTGCCTGGCCTGGCGTCGGCGCTCACTACCGGGCTTGCGGAAATCGTGGCGCACGGCACCCGCCTGATCGCCGAACTGGGCATGGACGACAGCGGCAACGACAGCGACAACAGCGATACATGAGCGCCATCGAACCCGCGGTGTTGCCGGGCAACGCGCTGGCGGAAGGCACACCCGTGCCGCGAGGGAACGCGGCGGCGCCCCCTTCGGCGACGATCAGCAAGGAAGTGAAGCAGGCCACACGTGGCGTATACCGGCTGCGCGGCCACATGCGCGCGATACGCATGACGCTCAACGCATTGCTGATCCTGGCCCTGCTCTATACCGTCACCTTGGTCAAGGCCTTGGTGATTCCTCTGGTGCTGGCCGCGTTTATCGGGCTGGCCTTGAATCCCATCGTATCGCGCGCCAAGCGCCACCACATTCCACGTTGGCTAGGTGCCAGCGTGCTGATGACTACGTTGCTTGCCGGCATCGGCGCGGGCATCGCCCTGCTTGCCCAGCCGGCGCTCATCTGGCTGCACAGCGCGCCGTCGCAGATCCGCAGCTTCATTCCCAAGCTCGAACATTTCACCCGCCCGCTCGAGGCGGCAGGGCGGGCGACCCAGACCCTGGTGAACGGCCATCCGGCACGGCTGGACAACGCGCAGAA
The DNA here is from genome assembly GCF_044904675.1 of Dyella jejuensis. Taxonomy (NCBI): domain Bacteria; kingdom Pseudomonadati; phylum Pseudomonadota; class Gammaproteobacteria; order Lysobacterales; family Rhodanobacteraceae; genus Dyella; species Dyella jejuensis. The sequence goes on from NZ_JADIKJ010000003.1 coordinate 112,914, forward strand.
CCCCGGCGACGTCGCGATCAGCGCGTGGGATGTACTGGCGAACGCCCCGAAAGCGCTGGCGGCGGTGCTTACCGTATTGCTGCTGGTGTTCTTCTTCCTGATCTACGGCGACTTGATCCTGCGCCGGCTGGTGGAGATTGCGCCGAACTTCGGCTACAAGCGCCACGCGGTAAGCATCGTGCGCGGCATCCAGACCGAGGTATCGCGCTACATCCTCACCACGGTGGTAATCAACGCGACCCTCGGCGCGATCACGGCCGGCATGCTGTACCTGCTGCATATGCCCGATCCGCTGCTGTGGGGCACGATCGCCATGTTCGCCAATTTCATTCCCTATGTCGGCGCGATCGTCACCACCACCACGTTGCTGTTCGTTGGGCTGATCCATTTTGAAGCGCTGCCGCAAGCGCTGTTGCCGGCGTTCTGCTTCGCCTGCGTCACAGCGGTCGAAGGCAACCTGATCACGCCGATGATCCTCGGGCGGCGCATGCGCGTCAGCCCCATCGCAATCCTCATCTGGCTGCTGATCTGGGGCTGGCTATGGGGCGTTCCCGGTGCGCTGCTGGCGGTGCCGATGCTGACCAGCACCAAGCTCATCGCCGAACGGGTGCGCGGCTGGGAATGGTTTGCGCGAATGGTGCAGCGTTAGCGTTGCCATTTGGCCGTCCTTCCGGCTAGGCCGGAAGGACGACACGTTCCCGATACGATTGTCGTATCAACCGTTGGGAGCAAGAGCCGCGGCAACTTGCGAGCATTGCACATCGCCGCATGCCTGCCATCCGCCGCCCAGCGCCTTGTAGAGCGCCACGGCCCGCGTATCGATCGCGCTCTCCGATTGCGCCAGATCGTCGTCGGCAGCCAATTGCACCCGTTCGGCATCCAGCAGTTCCAGATAACCGGTAGCGCCTTCCCGGTAACGGATCCGCGCCAGCTCGGCGGCGCGTTTGCTCTGCTCGCTCTGCGCGATCAATTGCTCGATGCGCGCATGCTCGGCGTTGTACGCCACCACGGCGTTATCGATATCTTCGATCGCCTGCAAAACGGTCCGTTGGTAGTCTGCCTTGGCCTCGTCGGCGCGGGCTTCGCTCGCATGCAGGTTGGACCGCACGCGCTCTACATTCAGGCCGTTCCAGGTGATGCTCGGGCCGAACGAGAAGGCGCGCGAGGCCGGGCCGCCGAAATCGTTGCTTTGCCCGGCGAGGAAACCGAGGAAGCCGCCCAGCGCGATATGCGGAAAGAAATCCGCCTTGGCCACGCCGATCCGGGCGGTAGCTGCCGCATAGTGCCGTTCGGCCGTGCGCACGTCGGGACGGCGCGACAGCGCGTCGCCCGCATCGCCGATCGGCAGCACGCTGGCGATCGGTTTGAACGTGGCCGGCGATACGTCTACATCCAGCTCGCCCGGACGCTCGCCGAGCAGCACCGCAAGCCGGTATGCGTAGGCATGGGCCTGCGTATCGAGCACGGGCAATTGCGCCTTGGCGGCGCTGAGCTGGGCGCTGGCACTGGCGACATCCTGCTCGGATGCCGTGCCGATCTGCGCGCGGGCCTGGATCAGCTTCAGCGTGTCGGCCTGGTTGGCAATGTTGCGCTGGGCGATGGCCAGGCGTTGCTGCGTGCCGCGCAACTGGAAGTAATTGCGCGCGACTTCGGCGAACAGGCTGACTTGCGCGTCGTGCAGCGATGCTTCGCTGGCACCCAGGTCAGCGCGTGCGGCTTCCACCGAACGGCGCACGCCGCCGAACAGGTCCACTTCCCACGAAGCATCGAAGCCGGCCTCGTAGGTATCGGCCGCGACGCGCTGGGTAGTGAAACCCGGCTGCTGTTCCAGCGCACGGCTATAGGCGATCTGCGTGTCGATGGTCGGCAATTGCCCGGAACGGGCGCTGCCGAGCAGCGCGCGCGATTGCTTCAGGCGCGCTTCGGCGATGCGCAGGTCCAGGCTGCCGCTGGCGGCGCGCTGGATCAATGCATCGAGCACCGGATCGTTGAACTGCTTCCACCAGGCGGCCTGGAACTGCGCGGCGCTCTCGCGCGCCGCGTCGACGCCTTGTACGTTCGCCGTTGGCGCTGGCGGGGTGTTGTAATCCGGCCCCACGCTGGCACATCCGGCCAGCGCAAGAGCGGCGAACAGGACGGTGTTACGGAAAAGTCGTGTCATCTCAATGGCCCTCCAAGGCGGGCAAGCTCGGCGCGTGCCGTTGCCTGCGTGCTTCGCGCCGTTCGACCACGGCGCGGATCAGCACGTAGAACAGCGGGGTGTAGATCAAGCCGAAGATGGTTACGCCGAGCATGCCGGAGAACACCGCCACGCCCATCGCATGGCGCATTTCCGCGCCGGCGCCGTGCGAAGTGACCAGCGGCACCACGCCCATGATGAAAGCGATCGAGGTCATCAGGATCGGGCGCAATCGCAGGCGAGCCGCTTCCAGCACCGCATCGTGGCGGCTCATGCCTTCGTGCTGGCGTTCGCGCGCGAACTCCACGATCAGGATCGCGTTCTTGCAAGCCAGGCCGACTAGCACGATCAAGCCAATCTGGGTGAAGATGTTGTTGTCGCCGCCCGACAACCACACGCCGGCGATCGCGGATAGCAACACCATCGGCACGATCAGGATCACCGCCAGCGGCAGCGACCAGCTTTCATACAGCGAGGACAGCACCAGGAATACCAGCAGTACGCACAACGGGAACACCAATATCGCGGTGTTGCCGGCGAGGATCTGCTGGTAGGTCAGTTCGGTCCATTCGAAGCTCATGCCGTTGGGCAGGTTGTCGTGTGCCAATTTTTCCATCGCCGCCTGCGCCTGGCCGGAACTAAAGCCGGGCGCCGGGCCACCGTTGATTTCCGCGGTCACGTAGCCGTTGTAATGCATCACCCGTTCAAGGCCGGCGGTGTGACGCACGCTGATGAACGAACCCAGCGGCACCATCTGTCCCTGGGCGTTGCGCGTCTTCAGTTGCAGCAGGTCTTCCGGCTCGTGGCGGAAGCCGGGCTCGGCCGAGACGTTGACCTGGTAGACGCGGCCAAAGCGATTGAAGTCGTTGACGTACAGCGAGCCAAGATAAGCCTGCAAGGTATCGTCGACATCGGTAAGGTCCACGCCTTCGGCCTTCGCTTTTTCCCGGTCCACATCGGCATCGATCTGCGGCACGCTCACCTGGTAGCTGGAGAACAATCCAGCCAGCGCCGGTGTTTTCTGGCTTTGCGCAATCAGGTTCTGGGTTTGCTTGTACAGCTCGGCGAAGCCCAGCTGGCTGCGATCCTCGATCTGGATGCGGAAACCGCCGATCGTGCCCAGGCCCTGCACCGGCGGCGGCGGGAAGGTGGCAATGTAGGCATCCTGGATCGTGGCGAACTTCTGGTTCAGCGCGGCGGCAATCGCCCCGGCCGACAGCGAAGGATCGCGCCGTTCCTCGAACGGCTTCAAGGTTTCAAACACGATGCCGGCATTCGTGCTGTTGGTGAAGCCGTTGATCGACAGTCCCGGGAACGCGACGGCACTTTCCACGCCCGGCTGTTTCAGCGCGATCGCGGACATGCGTTGGATCACGTCCTGCGCGCGGTCGAGCGAAGCCGCGTCGGGCAGTTGCGCGAACGAGACCAGGTACTGCTTGTCCTGCGCCGGGACGAAGCCCATCGGCACGTGCGAAAAGCCCAGCCAGGCCAGGCCGATCAGGCCGGCATAGACCACCAGCGCCACCGAGCCCTTGCCGATGACCCGGCGCACGCCACCCACGTAGCGCTCCGCGCCGTGGTGGAACAGTTTGTTGAACGGACGGAACAGCCAGCCGAAGGCCCTGTCGATAAGCAGCGTGAGCCGATCCTTGGGCGCGTCGTGGCCCTTCAGCAATACCGCGGCCAAGGCCGGGCTGAGACTGAGCGAGTTGAACGCGGAAATCACCGTGGAGATCGCGATGGTCAGCGCGAACTGCCGATAGAACTCGCCGGTCAAGCCGCTGATGAAGGCGGTCGGTACGAACACCGCGCACAGCACCAGGGCGGTGGCGATGATCGGCCCGGTTACCTCGTTCATGGCGCGGCGTGTCGCGTCGCGCGGCGTATAACCGAGCTCGATGTTGCGCTCGACGTTTTCCACCACCACGATCGCGTCGTCCACCACGATGCCGATGGCCAGCACCAGGCCGAACAGCGACAGCGCGTTGAGCGAAAAGCCCACCAGGTACATCACCGCGAAAGTACCGATCAACGATACCGGTACCGCTACCAGCGGAATCACCGAGGCACGCCAGGTCTGCAGGAACAAAATCACCACCAGCACGACCAGGAAAATCGCTTCGAGCAGCGTATGCGCCACCGCCTCGATCGAGCCGCGCACGAACACGGTCGGGTCATAGACGATGCTGTAGTCCACGCCTTGCGGGAAATCCTTTTTCAATTGCGCCATGGTGGCGCGCACTTCGTTGGAAATCTGGATCGCGTTGGAGCCGGGCCGCGCGAAGATCGGAATCGCCACCGCGGGCTGGTTGTTGAGCAGGCTGCGCAGTGCGTACTGGTTGGAACCCAGTTCGATGCGCGCCACATCGCGCAGGTGCACGACGCTGCCGTTGGCATCGGTGCGCACGATGATGTTGCGGAAATCGTCAGCCGTGCTCAGGCGTCCCTGCGTATTGATATTGAGCTGGAAGTCGGTATTGCCCGGCACCGGCGGTGCGTTCAGCGCGCCGGCGGCAACTTGCACGTTCTGCTCCTGGATCGCCTTGACCACGTCGCTGGTGGTCAGACCGCGCTGGGCCAGCTGGTTGGGATCAAGCCATACCCGCATGCTGTATTCGCCGGCGCCGAAGATCTGCACGTCGCCCACGCCATCGAGGCGGGCGAGCAGGTCTTTTACGTGCAGGCGCGCGTAGTTCGACAGGTACAGCATGTCGTAGCGCTTATCCGGCGAGGTCAGGTGTACCACCATGGTCAGGTCGGGCGAACTCTTCTGCGTGGTGACGCCCAGCCGCTGCACTTCGTCCGGCAGGCGCGGCAATGCCTGCGACACGCGGTTTTGCACTTCGACTTGCGCATTGTTGAGATCGGTGCCGAGCGCGAACGTTACGGTCAGCGTCATCTGTCCGTCGCTGGTCGCCTGCGAGGAGGTGTAGAGCATGCCTTCCACGCCGTTGATCTGTTCTTCCAGCGGCGTGGCCACGGTTTCGGCGATCACCTCGGGGTTGGCGCCGGGATAGTTGGCGCGCACCACCACGGTAGGCGGCACCACTTCGGGATATTCGCTGATCGGCAGCTTGAACACCGCGATGCTGCCTGTGATCACGAAGATCAGCGAAAGCACCGCGGCCATGATCGGCCGGTCGACGAAAAACTGTGCGATGTTTTTCATGGGTCATGTCTCAATGATTCGTGCCATGCGGCTTTCTCTTCCAGCAGGAGAGAGGAAGAGTGGCGCTCAACCCTGCGGACGCTTTTGCGTCGCGCCGCTGTCTGCCTGCGCCGTGCGCGTGTCGTTGCCATCCGGATCGGTGACCGCTGCATCCACCAATGCCTTGTCTTGCGCATCGAGGCGGTAATCCATTGCCACCTGCTGTGGCGCGACTTCGACACCCGGGCGTACGTGCTGCAAGCCATTGACCACGACCACGTCGCCGGGGCTCAGGCCGTCGTCGATCACGCGCAGGCCGTGGAACAGCGGACCGGTATCGACCCTGCGGTATTGCACCTTGCGCTGGCCATCGATCACGTAGACGAACTGATTGCCAAGATCGGTGCCGACCGCGCGATCATCGATCAACACACGTGGGCGGGGTTGCCCGCTTTGCAGATGCACGTGCGCATACAAACCGGGCGTAAGCAGGCCGCCTTCGTCGTCGAACACGGCGCGCAGGCGCATGGTGCCGGAGCCCACGCGCAGCTGGTTATCAACGAAGTCGATGCGGCCGCTGTGCGGATAACCCTGCTCGTCGGACAGCCCCATGCTGGCTTCGATGCGCGGTGCATGGCCGCTCTTGATGGCGTTGCGGCGCAGGCGATCGAGCTTCAGCCAGGTCTGCTCATCCACGTCGAAATACACATAGACCGGGTTGACCGAGACCACGCTGGTGAGTACGTCTGAACTGGTCACCAGGTTGCCGGGCATGATGCGGGCATTGCTCACACGGCCATCGATCGGCGCGCGCACCTGGGTCCAGTCGAGATTGAGCCTGGCTGTGGCCAATGCCGCCGTGGCCGCCGCCACGCTGGCGATGGCGCTTTGTTCGCCGGTACTCATGCTGTCGGCGTCTTCCTGCGAGATGGCATGCTGGGCGAGCAGCCGCCGGGCGCGTGCCGCATTGGCCTGGGCCAGCCCCCATTGCGCCTGGGCCTGGGCGCGATTGGCGCTGAGCCGGTCCACCTCGGCCTGGAATGGGCGCGGGTCGATGCGGAACAGTACATCGCCCTGGTGCACCTCGGCGCCTTCCTTGAATAGCACCGCGTCTACATAACCGCCCACGCGCGGGCGCACGTCGGCGGTATCGACGGCCTGCAGCTGGCCGGTGAAATCAGCGCTATCGCTGACCGGCCGCGACATCGCCTGGGCGACGGTGACTTGGGGCGGGCCGCCGTCGGGCGTGGCGACCTGGGCCTGGGCGCCGTGGTGTCCCAACAGGGCCCAGCTGCCGGCGATGACTGCCACGACGAGCCCGGCCAGAATAGTTTTCTTCAACATCGGTTCGCTCCCTGGGATACGGTCGTGCCGCAATGCAGCACGCTTGGGGAAACGAATGATGGGTATACCGTACAGTTTAGAAAATCCGTTTCTTGCGCAAGCCACTCATGACTTCAAATCACGAATGGATGCATAATCGCCCGCAGTACTTGCTCTGGACCTTGTTATGGAAGATTTTTCCGCTATCTCCGCCTTTGTCCGCGTGGTAGAGGCGAAAAGTTTTGCGTCCGCCGCCGCCCAGCTGGGCATGACGCCTTCCGGGGTCAGCCGTGCGGTCTCGCGGCTGGAAGAACAGCTTGGCGCACGCTTGCTGTTCCGCTCGACTCGGGCACTGCGGTTGACCGACGATGGCGCCTCGTTCTATGCACGATGCAAGGAAATCCTTACCGATCTCACCGAGGCGACCGAAGCCCTGGGTTACGCGCATCGCAAGCCGACCGGCAAGTTGCGGGTCGGTATGTCGGTATCGGTAGGGCGGGCCGCGATCATCCCCCAGCTATCGGATTTCGAGCGCCGCTATCCGGACATCCGGCTGGAATTGATGATGTGCGATTACCCCTATGACTTGAACGAGGAAGGGGTGGATTGCGCCATCCGCATGGGCGAACTGGAAGATTCCAGCCTGATCGCGCGCAAGATCGGTTATTTCCGCAACGTACTGCTGGCCTCGCCGGACTATTTGCGGCGGCATGGCCATCCGGCCAGCATCGATGACCTGAAAAACCATCGCTGCATCAACTACGTCTACCCGAATGGCCGCCCGCGCCAATGGCAGTTCGACACACCGAACGGCCGGCTGGAGGTGGATATCCAGGCGCATATGCTGATCAACGATGGCGAGTCGGTGATCCAGGCGGCGGTGGCGGGCCTGGGCATCATCCAGGCGCCGCATGTGCTGGCAGCCTGCATGCTGGACCTGGGCAAACTGGAGCCGATCATGACCGATACGCTCTCCACCGGTAAGAGCGTGTGGATCGTATATCCCCAGAAAAAACACCTGTCGGCGCGCGTGCAGGCTTTCATCGAATGGGCGCGTGAGCTGTTCGAGCGCCCATTCGAATCGGTCTGCCCGCTGGCGCCCGTGGTCGACGCCCTTCGCCCGCCGGCTCAGGAAAAATCGATGTCGCTGGCTCAGTAAGGCATCGCACGCGCCGCGCGACTTTCAAGCACCCGCCGGAATCAACCACAGCAGCGCGGCGCCGAATGCGATGCGATACAGCGCGAACCACGTGAAACGATGCGTGCGAATGTAGCCGAGCAGCCATTTCACCACGACGAACGCCACGATCAACGACACCAGGAAGCCGATCGCCAGAGCCGTCCAATCCTCATGCGCCGTGTCGCCGCGCTTGAGCACTTTGAGCCACTCATAGCCGGTGGCGGCATACATGGTCGGAATGCCGACCAGGAATGAAAACTCGGTAGCGGCCGGCCGGTTGCTGGTCCCGGCCAGCATCGCCGTGAAAATAGTGGCGCCCGAACGCGAGGTACCCGGAAACACGCCCGCCACCAACTGCGCGATGCCCACCAGGATCGCCACCCGCCAGGTGACGTCCTTGCGATCGGCCTGGCGGGCGGCGATCGCCTCCGCGCCCAGCATCCAGCAGCCGCCGATCATCAATGCCCAGGCAATCGGTGTCACCGTCTCCGGTAATTTGAAACCGTAGTGGGTGACCATCAGGCCAAGCACGCAGGTGATCAGGAACGCCACGGCCAGTTTGCACAGGTAAGCGCGATTGGCCGGGTTCCGCCATTGCGTGAGCAATTGCCAGATGTGCTTGCGGTAGATCAACGTGATCGCCAGGATCGCGCCGGCCTGGATGCCGATATTGAAGAGATCCGAACGTGCGCCCAGCCCGAAGTCTTCCGCGATCAGCAGGTGGCCGGTGCTGGAGACGGGCAGGAACTCGGTGACGCCTTCGATGATGCCGAGCAGGATGACGTGGATCAGGTCGCGCATGGCAGGCGAAACTCCATGGGATGCAGCGATGGCGCGCAGGAACGGCGCCGGATGAGGCAAAAGAAGCCGCATAGCTTAGAGGCTGCCTGGCAGGTTGTGCCGCCGCTGCCGTCCAAATCGGCCTCGACCGATGGGCTGGCGGGTGCTACCGGAAAGCGGCTGGCGCTCTGACCTGGTCCGCCTCGACCGAGCTGCGCCAACGGGATGGGACGCACGTCAAGCACAATATTGGTGCAACCCATTCCCCACAAGCGGGCAGTTCGTGTTGTGTCCGCCCGCGCCTCTTTACTTAATTGCCTGAAAAAAAAGACATTCCAAGCCTGGTACGCCCCTTGCTACAGTGCACGCGCGATCCCCTTCCACGATCTGAGGTTCCACATGTCCGCCAAGAAAGTTCTCGACCTGATCCAGGAGCATGAGGTCGAGTTCGTCGACCTGCGTTTCGCCGACATGCTCGGCAAGCACCACCACGTGACGTTCCCCGCCCACGCCATCGACGAGTCGACCTTCGAGGACGGCAAGATGTTCGACGGTTCGTCGATTTCTGGCTGGAAGGGCATCAACGAGTCGGACATGGTGCTGCTGCCCGATCCGGAGACCGCCTACCTCGATCCGTTCAGCGGCCACACCCAACTGGTACTGCATTGCGACGTGCTGGAGCCGAGCACCATGCAGGCCTATGGCCGCGACCCGCGCTCGATCGCCAAGCGCGCCGAGGCCTACCTCAAGTCCACCGGCATCGCCGATACCGCCTTCTTCGGTCCGGAGCCGGAATTCTTCATCTTCGATTCCGTGCGCTGGCAGAACGACATGGGCCGCGTGTTCTACGAAATCGAATCGCAGGAAGCCGCCTGGAGCTCGCGCTTCAAGTACGACGAAGGCAACAGCGGTCATCGCCCAGGCGTGAAGGGTGGCTATTTTCCGGTGAGCCCGGTCGATTCGCTCGGCGACCTGCGCGCGGACATGTGCAAAGTGCTGGAGTCGCTGGGCCAGGTCGTGGAAGTGCATCACCACGAAGTGGCGAATGCGGGCCAGTGCGAGATCGGCGTGAAGTTCAACACGCTGGTGCAGAAGGCCGATGAGCTGATGACGATGAAGTATGTCATCCGCAACGTGGCGCACCAGAACGGCAAGACCGTCACCTTCATGCCCAAGCCGATCGTCGGCGACAACGGCAGCGGCATGCACGTGCACCAGTCGCTCAGCAAGGACGGCAAGAACCTGTTCTCCGGCGACCTGTACGGCGGCCTGTCGCAGACGGCGCTGTGGTACATCGGCGGCATCTTCAAGCATGCGCGCGCCATCAACGCCTTTGCCAACTCGACCACCAACAGCTACAAGCGGCTGGTGCCGGGTTTCGAAGCGCCGGTGATGCTGGCTTATTCGGCGCGCAACCGCTCGGCGAGCTGCCGCATCCCGTTCGTCTCCAATCCGAAGGGGCGCCGCATCGAAGTGCGCTTCCCCGATCCGATGCAGTCGGGCTACCTCACCTTCACCGCGTTGATGATGGCCGGCCTGGATGGCATCCTCAACAAGATCGATCCGGGCGCACCGGCCGACAAGGATCTTTACGACCTGCCGCCGGAAGAAGAGAAGAACATTCCGCAGGTATGTTCGAGCCTCGACGCCGCGCTGGATGCGCTGGACAAGGACCGCGAGTTCCTCAAGGCCGGCGGTGTGTTCAACGACGACTTCATCGATGCGTACATCGAACTGAAGATGCAGGAAGTCACGCGCTATCGCGCCAGCACGCATCCGCTGGAGTTCCAGATGTATTACGCGATCTGATCGGTTGCAAGACGTGTCATCACACAACGGGCGCTGCGGCGCCCGTTGTCATTTGCGCAGCTGCTCTGTGCAAGCATCAGAAAGTAGCGCCACGCAACATATCGCCGCACGCAAGCTGACTATTCGCATCGAGCCACAGTCGACTCATTGCTTGCGTTCTCCATCGCGGTCTTCTTTTGGTCAACGCCGACTTCCTGTTCGCGGCGCGCTGTCTTTTAGTTGGCTTCGGGTCCACCACCAGGCCACGCACGGTCGGCAGCGTGGAGGACTATGCCAAACGGGTGCGCGTCGCTGCCGCTGCCATCCATGAGGTGGATCCGGATGCCGTCGTGGTCGCCGGCGGCGCTACCAATTCCGATATGCATTGGTTCGAAGCGTTTGCTCGCAACGATGCGCTGTCGGCCATTGATTATCTGGCAAGGTTCATGGCCCTGGCGCGTGCAAGCAGGTACGTGCGTGGCGTTTGGTGGTATGACCTGATCGACGATGGAAGCGATCCGGACAATCGCGAGAATCGTTTCGGTCTTTTCAACCAGGATGGAACACCCAAGCCAGCGGCGCGACGCATCGCCGACAGCCGCCGATGACGTGACAGGCATTGCGGCGGAACAACGTATCCGCCGTCGCTTTCATGCAGTGCCTGGGGTGGCTGGCATCGCGCGCGCATTTGATTTTTCTGACAGCATCCCTAGAACTTCTTCTGGATGTTGATCAACACCGATTGGTCGTTCTGGTCACCCGCGTCGATCTGGTTGACGTATTCCAGCCGCAGCATCAGGTTGTTGGGGAATTCCCAGTTCACGCCCACGCCGACCAGGAAGTGGTTCTGCGTCAGCGGATCCACTTGCGCACGGTAGAGCGGTCCGGCCAACAGGTCGGCGTAGCTCATGGTGGCCTGGCTGGAACCCTGGAAATCGTGCTCGTATTCCACGCGCAGTTGCGGCATGACCGTGCCGTAGTCTTCCTTGATCAGGTAATTGGCGCGGATACCCAGGCTGGTCGTGGTGGTTTTCACCAGCTGGCTCTGGTAGCTCAATGCGTAGATCGCATCGCCTTGCTCGGTATAGCCGTCCAGCCGCGCGGAAGCAGCGTCGAGTCGTCCGTATGGCGAGAGCAGCAAGGTATCGGTGCGGTACTCGTAGCCGGCGGAGATCGAGGCGAATACCTGGTGCCCGTCACGGCTGCCGCTGACCGTATTGCCATCGGCGGTGACATAGCGGCGCGCGTCGAATGACAGCCATTCGTAGCCCAGCAAACTGTCGACGAAGGTCGAGGGGCTCGGACTGAAGCTGCCGTACCAGGCGATGTTATAGCTATCGGCAATGCTGCTGCTGCCGTTGTGGCCGATATCCGAATCGTCGTGGCCATAGCCCACGCCGACGCCCATCGCGAAGGACGAGGACAGGCGATGATCGATACCCGCGCTGACGCCCGAGGTCGTGAAGTCGAAGCCGTTGGCGGTGGCCGTGGTATCGCGCGATCCGAAATTCACCGCGCCGCCGGTCCACACGGTATAGCCGTTGGGTAGCACGGACGACGACGCGGATGCCGGATTGGCCGGTGTTTGCGGCGCCACCATGTAGCGTCGATCCAGGTTGGCCGCCGTGTTCTGCGTGCCGTTGTACGGCCATTGCGTGGCAAGGCCATCGGGATTGATGTTGTCGCCGGACATGAAAGTGAGGCCATTCTGGAATCCGCCGTCGCCGCCTGCGCCGCCATGCAGGCTTTCCAGGCGTTGCTGGAAGTTGTCGATCTGGCCCTGGGCGAATTCACGGGCCGCATCGGCCTGCGCGGTGAGCACCCCCAGCACTTCCGGATCTTTCGACGGATCCGGCCGCGCAGTCACCGCGATGGTGATGGTGCCCGGCGTCGAGGTCGCATAGGCGTTGGTCAGCGTGAAGGTGACCACGGCGGCGCCGCTGAACGTCGGCGACGACGTGAAGTCGAGCTGGTAGCCACCCGATGCCTGCACAATGCGCGCGCTGCCTGCCGAGGCAGGCGAGAGCGATACCAGCGTGGCCGCCGTAAACGGTCCGCCGCTCGCGCCCTTGGTCAGTACGGCCTGCACTGGCCGGCCGGCAACGGACGAGAGGTTTTGCGAGACCGCGATCGGCTTCGGATCGATCGTGATCGTCACCGTGGCTGGCGAGGATACGCCGAACGCATTGGACAACGTGTAGGTGAAACTCACCTGCCCCGAGGCCGTGGCTTCGGCGGTGTAGTTGATCGCATTGGCCGCCACCGTTGCCGTGCCGGAGCCCGGCGCCTTGACGATGGTGACTGCCGTGAACGGACCGCCTGTCGCACCGGTAGTCGGATTGATGCTCACCGTATTGCCGGCAAGCATGGTGATGTTCTGCGCGGCAATCGTCGGCACTGCCAGTGGCGTCACCGTGACCGTCACCGTAGCCGGCGCGGACGTACCACCGGGACCGGTAGCGGTATAGGTCAGCGTATCGGTGCCGAAGAAATCGTGCGCCGGCGTGTAGACGATGCCCATTCCGCTGACCGATGCCGCGCCATGGGCCGGCGCCGTACCGATCGCCACGCTGGTAATCGGACCGGTATCCACCGAGGTCACATTGATCGTCACCGCCTGGTTCGCCGGTGTGCTGGCGGTGTCGTTGACGGTCACCGGCCGGGGCTGCCTGGTGGCCAGCGTGTAGGACTGCGAGCCCGAGAAATTCAGGCTGTCCTTGGCCATGACGGTGAAGCTGAAACTGCCCGCGGCCGTCGGCGTGCCGGACAGCAGGCCGGAACTGCTCAGTGTCAGGCCGGCCGGCAAGGCACCGGCGCTGATGCTGAAGCTGTAACTGCCGTTGCCGCCGCTTGCCGTCAATTGCTGGCTATAGGCCGCGGCAACTTGCGCGCCGGACAAGCTGCTTGGCGTGATGCTCACCGTGGGCGAACCGACCGTCACCGCGTATGCGCCGGTCTTGGAGAAGGGTGCGCCAGTACCTGTGCTGCTATCGGTCGCCTGCACGGAGATAGTGAACGTTCCAGCCGCGGTCGGCGTGCCGCTCAGTACCCCGCTACTGTTCAAGCTCATCCCAGGCGGCAACGCGCCGCTGGTAACTTGATAATGATAGGGCTGGGTACCGCCGGAAGCAGTGAACGTCTGGCTATACGCGGTTTCCGCGGTGGCCGCCGTGAGTGTGGCCGGCGACAACGTGATCGTGGGCGCGCCGATCGATACGTTGTACGTCTGGTTGCCGGTAAGGTTGTTGTGATCGGTCGCCACCACGGTAACGTTGAACGATCCGCTCGCGGTGGGCGTGCCGCTGAGCATGCCGCCGGAACTGAGCGTCATGCCCGCTGGCAGGCTGCTGCCTACCGCCAGCGCGTAGGTGTACGGCGCGATGCCGCCACTGGCCGTAAGCGTGGTGTTGCTATAAGCAACTCCGACCGAGCCGTTCGGCAGCGTGGCCGGCGTGATTGAAATCGCCGCCGCAGCCACCGTCAGCGTGTAGTTCTGCGTTTGCGTATACGGGCCGCTGCCGGTGCTGTGGTCGACCGCCGTGATGGTGAAACTGTAGCTGCCCGGTTGTGTCGGTGTGCCGGACAAGGTGGCCGTTGCTGCGTTCCAGCTGAGGCCTGGAATGCTGGCGCCGGACATCGAAAACGTATAGGGGGCGGTCCCGCCGCTGGCGTTGAATGTCTGGCTGTACGCCTGCGCATAACCGGCGCCAAGTGCACCCGCGGCCGGTGAAATCGTGATCGTCGGCTGGCCGATGACCAGGGTGTAAGCCTGACTGCCGGCCTGCCCGTTCTTGTCCGTTGCGATCACAGTGATGTTGAAACTGCCGCCCGCTGTCGGCGTGCCGCTAATCATGCCACTGGCGCCAAGCGTCAAATTTGGCGGCAAGCTGCCCGAGCCCAACGAATACGTATACGGGCCGGCGCCGCCACTCGCGCTGAGTGCAGTGCTGCTATAAGCCGTTCCGACCGTACCGTTCGGCAAGCTCGCTGGCGTGATCGTAATGGAGGGCGTGCTGACAGTAAGCGTGTAATTTTGCGTGGCCGAATAGGGCGCGCCAGTGCCGGTACTCTTGTCGGTCGCGGTAATGCTGAAGTTATAGGTGCCCGGTTGGGTCGGCATGCCGGACAACGTGTTCGTGCCGCTATCGAAGGAGAGCCCCGGAATCGCCTGGCCGCTCATCGAATACGTGTACGGCGCGGTGCCGCCGCTGGCGGTAAACACCTGGCTGAACGATTGCGCATACGATGCGTTGAGCGTACCGGCAGCAGGAGAAATCGCGACCGTTGCATCGGCAATGGTGCCGCTGTACGACTGCGGCGCGCTCCTGTAAGGGCCGGTACCTACACTGCTGTCTTGCGCCTGGATCGCAAAACTGTAGCTGCCACCGGCGGTCGGGGTGCCTGACAGCGTGCCGCTATTCGTATCGAGCGTCACCCCCGTCGGCAACGCGCCGGACGATACCAGGTACGTATAGCTCGGCGTACCGCCGCTGGCGGTGAGTGTCTGCGAGAACGGCACGCCGACCTTGATGCTGCCAAGGGCATTCGGACTTACGCTGATGGTGGGGGTGTTGATCGTCAGCGTGTAGCTCTGGCTACCGGCGTTGGTATTGCTGTCGGTGGCAGTCACCGTGAAGTTATAGGTACCGCCACCGTCCGGCGTGCCGGACAGGCTGCCGCCATTATTGAGCGTCATGCCGGGAGGCAGCGTGCCGGTGTAGCTATAGCTGTAAGGTCCGGTACCGCCGCTTGCACCCAGGGCCTGGGTATACGCCACGCCGACTTGCGGATTGGGCAAGGTGGCCGGCAAGGTGATAGTCGGTGTGACGACCTGCAGGGCGTAAACGATCGAGGTAGTGACGGGACCATTGCCGCCAGTCGAATCGGTCACGTTGATCGTGAAAGAGGGGCTGGTGCCGCTGACCGTCGGTTTACCGCTCAGCACGCCGCCACTGCTGAGCGTGATGCCGGGCGGAAGGCTGCTGCCGCCGGCCACCGCGTAGCTGTAGCTCGGGGTGCCGCCACTGGTGGTGATGGTCTGGTTGTAGCTGGCATTCAACGTCGCCGTGGGCAGCGACGATGGCGAGATCGTCAGTGTCGGCGTATTCAGCTGCAGGGTGTAGTTCTGTGTGGCTGTCGCATTGAGGCTATCTTTTACGGTGACCGATACCGGAAAACTGCCGGTTTCGGTCGGCGTGCCCGAGATCACGCCGCTGCTCGAGATCGCAAGGTTGGAGGGCAGGCCGGTGGCCGAGAACGTATACGGCGCATGCCCGCTGGTCACGTTGATCTGCTGGCTGTAGTTCACGTCGGCGGTGCCTGGGTTCAACGACGCGGTAGTGAACTGCGGCAGATCGGGATCGACTTTCAGCGCGTAGGTTTGCGAGCCGCTGTAAGGGCCCGGGCTGGGGCTGCTGTCGGTCGCGGTCACCGTGAAGTTGAAGGTGCCGGTGGCGGTCGGCGTGCCGCTGAGCAAACCCGAACTGCTGAGCGTGACGCCAGGCGGCAGGCTGCCGCTCGCCGCAAACGTGTAACTACCAGCGGGCTTGCCGCCGCCCGCGGTGAGCTGTTGGCTGTACGCGAGCGTCTGCGTGCCGTCCGGCAACGAGGTCGGGGCGACTGTGATCACGGGCGGGTTGATGACGAACGTATAGTCGACGCGCTCGCTGTTGCCGGCGTTATCGGTCACGTTGACCGCATACGTGAAGGTGCCGGTCTGCGTAGGCGCGCCGCCGAATACGCCGTTGTTGAACGTCATGCCCGACGGCAGGCTGCCGGTGCTCCCGTAGGCGTAGGTATAGGGAGAGGTACCCCCGCTGGCGTTCATGCTCAGCGCATACGATGCATATAAATTGCCCGTGGGCGCCGTGCCGGGCGTTACCGAGAGAACACCGCCACCGATAGTGAAGGTGTAGTTCTGCGTGGCCTCATCGCCATGACCATCCGTGGCCGTGAGCGTGATGCTGAAGGTGCCCGACTCGGTAGGCGTGCCCGCGATGGTATCGCCGCTATGGTTGAGGCCGGCGGGCAGGTTGCCTTCCGCGATATTGAACGTGTACGGACCGCCGTCGCCACCGGTGGCGGTGAAGGTCTGGGAGTAAGCCGTGCCGACGCTGCCGTTGGGCATGGTCGCGGGGCTGATGACGATCTGCGGATAGGACGGTGACCCGATGGTGATGATGACGTTGATCGTCTCGTCATTATCGTCCACGAAGGTAAACTGATCGCTGGAGCCTTGCCCATTGTTGGTGTACATGATGTTGCCGGCGGTCTTTTCACCGACGATGGAGGCGCTGCCGTGCGAGGGCTGCGTAATGGATTGCACGCCATTGACCGAGCAGCTCAAGACGCTGAATGTGATCGAGCCGCCGGAAGCGACTGTCTCGTTGAACGTGCCGCATTCATTCGCATGCGCCATTGCCGGCCACACCGCCGTGTTGGCCAGCAACAACAACAACGCCAGTCGCGACAAAATGCCGTGACAGGAATGCGGTGACGTGGCCGCATCGCGCGATACGCCCGCCGTACTGGCGCGTGTGGAAAAAAACCGGCGCAGAACATCCTGCAACCGACTCGCGCGCGCGCGATTCCGCTCAAGCAAACGGTGCGACATGGCTACAACCCCCCAAATCCCTGTTGCATCACGGCCTGACGCCATTGCGGCAGAACGGCCTTCACGCAGGCGCGGGCGCGGCTGCATATCCATGCGTGCCGCACCGATTTCCCAAAATCTCTAGCCCCTGCTGCTTCGAATGCTATTGGAGCAAGAAAACGCGCCATTTAACAGTGGCTTCGCAAAACGATCGCAAATGTAAAGGGCGCGTGATGACCAGATATCGCTTGTAAGTTGCCTGCCGCTGGGAGAGAGTGGCGACCGCGCCAGTTCCGGCGCGTCATTACACCATCCAGGGGGAAGGGGAGATGGCTACTTTTTATCTCGGGCAGGTCATGCTCACGGGATTCCCGTTTGCGCAGAAGGGATTTGCCCAGTGCAATGGACAATTGCTGCCGATCAACCAGAACCAGGCATTATTTTCCTTGCTTGGCACGCAATTTGGCGGGGACGGCATAAGGACTTTCGCGCTACCTGATCTGCGCGGGCGAACCCCGGTGGGCAGCACTGCCACCGGCTCGACGGTTGGACAGGTCGCGGGCGTCGAAAATGTCACGCTGCTCAGCGCGAACATGCCTGCGCATAACCATGTCGCCATGGGCTCGACCACCGCCGGCGATAAATCCAATCCCACCGGCAATCTCTACGGCGGTAGTGGCAGTGAGCCGATCTACGCGGCGAGCGGCTCGTCGGTCGTGCTGGATCCGGTGACCTTGGCCAACGCAGGGGGCAACGCCCCGCATCCGAATATGCAGCCGTCGCTTGTGATCAATTTCAATATCGCGCTGACCGGCATTTTTCCGTCGCGCAATTAATTGATCCACTACCTTCGTCAAGGAGACACCTCATGTCCACACCATATGTCGGAGAGATCCGGTTGTTCGGCTTTCCACGCATTCCCACCGGCTGGTTTCTCTGCGACGGCAGCCTGAAATCGATTGCCCAATACCAGGTCCTGTTCCAGCTGCTCGGCACCACCTATGGCGGCGATGGCCAGACCACCTTTGGGGTGCCGGATCTGCGCGGCCGGATACCGCTGCACCAAGGTACCGGCACGGGGCTGACGCCGCGCGTGATGGGGCAACTGTTCGGCACCGAAAGCGTGACGTTGACCGCCAGCCAGATGCCGACGCATACGCATGCCTACAACGCGACGACGGCGGCCGCTTCGGCGAACACGCCCGCCAACGGTCAGCTCGGCGCGCTCAGCAGCGACACCATGTACACCACCGCGCCGGGAATCCGTACCGAACAGATGTCGTCGCAAAGCGTCACCACCGTAGGCGGCGCTTTGCCGCATGACAACACCATGCCGACCTTGACGGTCTCGTTCTGCATTGCCTACGAAGGTGTCTACCCTTCGCAAGCGTGATACGCCGGCACACATGGACATCGTCACAACGATCTAAGGGGATATGACGTGACAGACGCATATGTAGGTGAAATTCAGGTATTCGGCTTCAATTACGCGCCGCGCGGCTGGGCCGTATGCAACGGGCAACTGCTGGCAGTCCAGCAGTTCACCGCGCTGTTCTCGCTGCTGGGGACCTATTACGGCGGCGACGGTGCCCGGACCTTTGCGCTGCCCAATTTCTACGACAACAACTTCGCCAACGGTATCGCGCCTTGTAGCCAAGGACAGGGTCCGGGGTTGAGCCAGCGCACGATCGGCGAGCCTTTCGGCACAGTGCAGGCCACGTTGAACATCACGCAAATGCCGTCGCATACACATCCAACGACGTTATATGCGCAGCCCGACACCAGCAAACGAGCGGCCGCGCCGCAGGCGGGCTATGGCGTGGTGACGCCGGGCAATCCCACGGCATTTGTTACCGCGACGCCGAATACATCCTTTGCCGCCACGACCATCGGCATGAACGGCGGCAATCAACCGCATGAAAACCGGCAGCCGTATCTGGGCCTGAATATCTGCATCTGCCTGCAAGGCATTTATCCGTCTTTCAATTGATGCAGCTTGCGCTCGCCCCGTTCCCGGCCAGCCGGTGCGATGCATTTGCGTGCGCTCATTTACTGAGCGCGCGCGATCTTTCCCTGCGCGCGGCGACCACGCAAGACCTCCCGTTCATGCGCAAGCTTTATGGGCTGCTACGCGCGGACGAGCTCAATCAAGTGGCGTGGCCGGAAGCGGTGCGGCAACCGTTCCTGGATAGCCAGTTTTCGCTGCAACACCATCATTTCGTAACCCATTACGCGCGGGCGGACTTCTACGTGGTCCAGCACCAGGGAACCGATGCGGGCCGCCTCTACCTGCTGCGCGAGCCGCCGTATTTTCACATTATCGAGATCGCCTTGTTGCCGGCTTATCGCGGCGGGGGATTGGGCAGCATCCTGTTGGCATGGGTAAAGGCATTGGCTGCCGAAAACAGCGCCGACGGCATCGACTTGCACGTCGACCAGCGCAATCCCGACGCGCAGCGACTATATGCGCGGCAAGGTTTCGCGGTAACCCACCGGGAAGGCCCTTATATCGGCATGCGCTGGATACGCAACGCGCAACTCAGTTGAAGACGGCCTGATACACGAAGCCTGGTTCGCCGCGTTCGACCGGCACCAGGAAAATGTCCACCGCGCCGAGCGCCGGATGCTGCATCGTATAGATGCCTTGCGGGTACAGGACTTCCGAGCGATTGTGGAACATCAGCGAGAATGGCGGGCGCGTCAGGCCGGCCGGTGTTTGCGAACTCAGCGATTCGGTTTTGACCAGCGTAAACGCAGTGTTCCCGTGTTCGTGCGCGACGACGAAATCCTGGTCCAGCTGGTCGGCGAAGTGTTCGAGCCTGAGGTCGAGCATGACAGCATTCCCTGATCAATCTGCTGCGCGAGTGTCACACAAAGCGCCGTGCGCGGCGATAGGGTTGGCGGTGCGCGTTGCATCGTGCGGTACCGCCGTCACGCCATCGTGGCCCGCGCATCCAGCTTGCGCATCCGCTTGCGCTCGCGCCGCGCGGCCTTGCGTTCGCGCCGATCGTGCTGCCACAGGTAGATCGCCGGCGTGCTGAGCAGGGTGAGCAATTGCGATACGAACAGGCCGCCAAGAATCGCGATGCCGAGCGGCTGGCGCATTTCCGAGCCGATGCCGAAGCCGATCGCCAGCGGCAGCGCGGCGCCCATGGCCACCAGGGTGGTCATGGTGATCGGGCGGAAGCGCACCAGCGCCGCTTCACGGATCGCGTCGGGCGGTGCGCGGCCATGCTCGCGCTCGGCGACCAGGGCGAAGTCGACCATCAGGATCGCGTTCTTTTTCACGATGCCGATCAGCATCAGCACCGCGATCACCGACATGGTGGTGAGCTGCGTATGCGTGATCAGCATCGCCAGGAACGCACCCATGCCGGCGGCGGGCAGGGTCGAGAGAATGGTCAATGGATGGATCAGGCTTTCGTAGAGGATGCCAAGCACCACGTACATCGCCAGGATGACGGCGATGAACATGACCGCCGCGTTGCCCGCCGCTTGCATCAGCTTTTTGTTGTCGCCGGTAAATTGCTTGCCGACACCGGGCGGAAGCTGTGCGACGGCCATCGCCTGGTCGATCAACTTCAGGCCTTCGACCTGGCTGGTGCCTTCGGCAAGGTTGTAGTTGATGGCCGCCGATTCAAGCTGGTTGAAGTGCTGCACATCGATCGGCGCGATATACGGCTTGATATGTGCCATGGCCGACAGCGGAACCATCTTGTTACTGCTATTGCGCACATACATGTTCAACAGCGTTTCGGGACTGAGCGACCCGGCGTTGTCAGCGGTCAGGATCACCTGGTACTGGTTGATATCCGAATAGATCAACGACACCGGAGTCTGGCCGAACGCATCGGCGAGCAGCTGGTCGATCTGTCCCATGCCCACTTGCAGGCGTGATGCCGCATTGCGGTCGACCACCAGCATCTGCTGCTTGCCGATGCTGTCGAAGCTGGTGGTGACATCACGGAACGGCTTCATCTTGCGCATCACCTGCGCCAGGCGCAGCGTAGGTTCCTGCAAGGAGCCACCCGCGGTGCTGGTCAGGTTGAAGGCATATTGGCCCTTGGCCTTGGTGCCGCCGCCGCCATCGAAAAAGCCGAGACTGGTCACCGAGACGTCCACGTCGGGAAGTTTCTTGTATTGCCGGTTGAGTCGCGCGATTACCTGGTCCACCGGATCGTGCCGCTGCCCGGGTTGCTTGCCGAGGGGCTTGAGGTCCACGAAGAACGATGCCTGGTTGCCTACCGCGCCATTGGAATTGTTGCCGCCCAGGAAGGTGGCGACATCCAGCACGGCCGGATCGGCGAGCATGGTGCGGTAGACCGCTTGCGCGCGCTGGGCGAGCAGGTCCGGGGAGATATTCGCTTCGGCGGTCATGGTCGCCTGCAGCATGCCGGTGTCGCTCTTGGGCATGACGGCGCCGCCCGCGGTCTTGCCGACCGCCATCGCCAGCACCACGGTGAGCACCAGCAGGATCGGCGGCTGCCAGCGCATGATGCGCCGATGATGCATGGCCCAGTCCAGCGCGCGCTCGTAGATACGCAGCAGCCAGCGGTCGAACCGTTCCACTGCCTGTTCGAGCCGGCCTGGCTGGCGCTCGCCAATCTTTTCCGTGAGCAGGTGGCGGCCGCACAACGCCGGGGTGAGGGTCAGCGACACCAGCGCGGAGATCACGATGGTGGCGATCAGCGTCACCGAGAATTCGCGCATCAGCATCACCAGCGTGTTGTTGCCGAACACCATCGGCGCGAACACCGCAACCAGCGACAGCGTGATCGAAATCACTGTGAAGCCGATCTCGCGCACGCCGACCAGCGAGGCTTGCAGCGGACTGGCGCCCTGTTCCATGTGGCGGAAGATGTTCTCGATCACCACGATCGCGTCGTCCACCACGAAGCCGATGCACAGCACCAGCGCAATCAGCGACAGCGTGTTGAGGGTGAAGCCCAGCGCATACATCAGCACGAAGGCGCCGGCGAGCGAGAGCGGCACGCTGATCATGGCAATCAGCGTAGGACGTGCACGGCGCAAGAACACCAGCATCACCAGCGCCACCATCACGATGCTC
The DNA here is from genome assembly GCF_044904675.1 of Dyella jejuensis. Classification (NCBI taxonomy): domain Bacteria; kingdom Pseudomonadati; phylum Pseudomonadota; class Gammaproteobacteria; order Lysobacterales; family Rhodanobacteraceae; genus Dyella; species Dyella jejuensis. The sequence continues at coordinate 134,972 of NZ_JADIKJ010000003.1, forward strand.
AGCAGCAAGGCGATTTCCACCTCGTGCAGGGCGGATTTGGTCGATTGCGTAAGGTCGAAGATCGGGGTGATCTGCACGTCCGCCGGAACCAGCGCGCGCAGCCGTGGAATGGTGTCGCGGATTTGCTGCACCAATTGCACGGCATTGGCTTCAGGACGCTTGTTGACCTGCAGCGTGACGGCGCGAAGATTGTTGAACCAGGCAGCCTGGTAGATATCCTGCTGGCCGTTGCTGACGGTGGCGACATCGGAAAGACGCACCGGTCGGCCTTTTTGGTTGGCGATCACCAATGAACCGAAATCGCTTGCGGTGTGCAGGCCGTCGCTGGCGTCGACGGTCATCTGGGTGACGCCGTCAGTCAGCACGCCTTGCGGCGAGCTGACATTCGCTGCGCGCAAGGCATTGGCGACGTCATTGGCGGTCAGGCCTTTCGCGGTAAGCGCGGCGCTGTTCAGCGATACCCTTATCGCATGCGGCGCGCCACCCTCCAGCTGCACCTGCGCCACGCCGGGAATCTGCGAGATCGCCGGCTTCATCAGCGTATCGGCCAGGTCGTAGAGCTTGTCCGGCGGCATGCTGGTCGAGGTGAGCGAGATCAGCAGGATCGGAATCTGCGAGGTATCGAATTTGAAATATTGCGGTGGCGAGAGCGCCATGGCCGTCGGCAGGTCGGGCGCGGCGGCATTGATCGCGGCCTCCACGTCGCGCGCCGCCTGATCAGCGCTGCGACTGGGATTGAACTGGATCTGGATCTGCGTGCCGCCCTGGTTGGTATCCGAATCCATTTCCTCGATGCCGGGAATGCGCCCCAGCTGGCGCTCCAGTGGCGCGACCACGGTCGATGCCATGGTCTGTGCATCGGCACCGGGAAGCAGCGCGACCACCGCCACGCCCGGAAACTGCATCGATGGGAAAGCAGACAACCCCAGCAAGGCATAGGCGCAGGCGCCGGCAAGCAGCAGCCCCAGCGCGAGCAACGACGTACCGGTCGGGCGGCGGATGATCGGCTCGAAGACATTCATGGCGTCACCGCCACGCCGGCCGGGCGCAAGCGACCGTAGCGAACAGGCCGAACGGGAAACGGAAGGTTTGGAGAGATTGCCATCATACGCAACCTCATACGCCTAACCGTTGCCACAACAATGTGCCTGAAGTCCGGCCGTGCCAGAAGGCATGCCTGAGAAGGCATGCAAGCTTGCTGGTCCGGACCCGGTCGTCCAGCCCGCGTTGGCATCCCTAGTTCATTTAGTGGCGGTGGCTTGCCTGCCGAGTTTGCGCAAGCGTCGCTTTTCGTCGCGACGCGCCTTGCGCGCGGCCTTGCGCAGGCGGCGATCGTATTGCCACAAGTAGATCGCCGGCGTGCTGAGCAGTGTCAGCAGCTGCGATACGAGCAGGCCGCCGACAATGGCAATACCCAGCGGCTGGCGCATTTCCGAACCCACGCCAAAACCCACCGCCAGCGGCAGCGCCGCGCCCATCGCCACCAAGGTCGTCATGGTGATGGGACGAAAGCGCACCAGTGCCGCCTCGCGGATCGCCTCGGGTGGCGAGCGGCCGTGTTCGCGTTGCGCCACCAGCGCGAAGTCGACCATCAGGATCGCGTTTTTTTTCACGATGCCGATCAGCATCAGGATCGCGATGATCACCATCAACGAAAGCGGCGTATGCGTCACCAGCATCGCCAGGAACGCGCCCATGCCGGCGGCGGGCAGGGTGGAAAGAATGGTCAGCGGATGGCCGAGGCTTTCGTACAGGATGCCCAGCACGATATACATCGCGACGATCGAGGCAATCAGCAGCACCCCGCCGTTGGACTGCGCCTGCTGGAATTGCTGGTTGGCGCCGGTGAAATCCAGTCGCACACCGGCCGGCAGGTGCACCTGCTGCGCGGCCTGGTTGATCAGTTCGATGCCATGGTTCTGCGCGACATCGGGGGCGAGGTTGTAGTTGATCGTCGCCACCTGTTGCTGGTCGTGGTGGCGTATGCGCATCGGGCTCATGTCCGGCACGATCGTGGCCAGGGCCGAGAGCGGAACCATGGCGCCCTGGGTGTTGCGCACATAGAGGTTGAGCAGCGCTTCGGCGCTCATCGATTCGGCGCTGGAGGAGGTCAGCACCACGCGATATTGATTGATATCCGAATAGATCACCGAAACCTGGTTCTGGCCGAACGAGTTGAGCAGTACCGAATCGATGTCGCCGATGTTGACGTGCAGGCGGCCGGCGTTGGTACGGTCGATCTGGATTTCCTGCTGCTTGCCGACCAGGTCGAAGTCGCTGCTTACGTCGCGCAACTCCGGGATCGTGCGCAACTTGCGGACCATGCCCAGCGTGATCGGCTGCAGGTCTTCGCCGCCGGTGGTGTCGAGAATCTGGAATTCGTATTGGCCGGCGTTATCGCCCGCGCCACCGCCGCTGAGGAACTGCACCGGACTGATGTACACCTTCACACTGGGCAATACCCCGAACTTCTTGTCCAGCCGTTCCATCACTTTCTTGATGTCTTCGGGGCGTTCGTGCGGACCGCTGCCGCGCGGCTTCAGGTCGGCGAACATGGTGGCGCTATTGCCTACCGCGCCACCGGTCTGGTTGTTGCCAAGCATGGTGAGCACGTCGAGCGTGGCCGGATCGTCCTGCAGGATCTTGTCGACCTGCTGCACGCGCGTGGACAGCAACGTGGGCGAAATATTGGCATCCGCGCGAAGGTTGAGCTGCAACTGCCCGGTATCCTGGTCCGGCATGAACGTACCGCCGGCGGTCTTGACCACGGCCATGCCCAGCAGGACGGTAAGAACCAGCAAGCTCAGCGGTTGCCAGCGCATCAGCCGGCGATGGCGCATGGCCCAGTCCAGCGCGTTTTCGTAATGGCTGTGCAGCCAGCGATCGAAGCGCTGTAGCGCCCGCTCGACGCGCGAGGGCGTGCCGGTGGCGGCGTTATCCAGCTTGAGATAGTGGCCGCACAAAGCCGGCGTCAGGGTCAGCGAAACGATCGCCGAGATCACCACCGCCGCCGCCAAGGTGACCGAGAACTCGCGCAGCAGCATGATCAGCATGTTGTTGCCGAACAGCAGCGGTGCGAACACGGCAATCAACGACAGCGTGATCGAGATGACGGTAAAGCCGATTTCGCCGACGCCGCGCAGCGCCGCGTCCAGCGGCGGTTCGCCGTGTTCCATGTGGCGCACGATGTTCTCGATCACCACGATCGCATCGTCCACCACGAAGCCGATGCACAGTACCAGCGCGACCAGCGACAAGGTGTTGAGGGTGTAGCCCAGCGACCACATCACCACGAAGGCGCCGGCCAGCGACAACGGCACGCTGAGCGCGGCGATCAAGGTGGGGCGCAACTTGCGCAGGAATACCAACATCACGCCCGCCACCATCACGATGCTGATCAGCAGCGCTACTTCCACTTCGTGCAAGGCTGACTTGGTGGTCTGGGTAAGGTCCAGGATCGGCGTGATCTGCACGTCGGCGGGCAGCCACTGGCGCAGTTCGGGCAGCTTGGCGCGGATCGCCTCGGCCGTGGCGACCGCGTTCGCCTCGGGCCGCTTGTTGATCTGCATGCCGACGGCGCGCTGGCCGTTGAACCAGGCCGCCTGGTATTTATCCTGTTCGCCGGCCGTTATCCTGGCCACGTCGGACAGATACACCGGCACGTTCTTTTTGTTGGCGATGACCAGCCTGGCGAAATCGTCCGGCGTATGCAGCGCATCGTTGGCGGTCACCGTCATCTGCGTCTGGCCATCGCTCAGGATGCCTTGTGGCGAGGTGACGTTGGCGGCACGCAGCGCATTGCTGATGTCGTTGGCGGTCAGGCCCTTGGCCGACAGCGCGGCGATGTTGAGATCCACGCGCACCGCATGCGGCGTACCGCCGAATACCTGCACCTGCGCGACCCCGGGAATCTGGGCCACGGCAGGGTTGAGCAAGGTGTCGGTGAGATCGTAGAGCTTGTCCGGCGGAAGGCTGGTCGAGGTCAGCGCTACCAGCATGACCGGAATTTGCGAGGTGTCGAACTTGAAGTACTGCGGCGGGCTGGGCAGCGAGCTTGGCAGGTCCGGCGCGGCGGCGTTGATCGCCGATTGCACATCCTCGGCGATCTTGTCGACATTGCGGCCGAAATCGAAGCGCACCATCACGGTAGCGCTGCCCTGGTTGGCGTTGCCGTACATGTCCTGCACGCCGGGAATGCGTCCCAGATGGCGTTCCAGCGGCGCCATCACTGTGGTCGCCATGGTCTGCGGGCTGGCGCCCGGCTGGCTCACGGACACGAAGACGCCGGGGAAATCCAGCGTGGGCAGCGCGGCGACGCCCAGCATCAGATAAGCGCAGAAGCCGGCGATGGTCAGTCCGATCGCCAGCAACGAGGTGCCGATCGGCCGGCGGATGATCGGTGCGAAGATATTCACGCGGTCACCGATACGCCGAGGTCAGGCCAATGTAAGCCATGTCCGCGCCCATCCAGCGCGGTCCATGGCGCAAACCAAGCGAAGGGCACATTCATGGGCGCCTTTATGCCTTTGGAAGCGATGCCCGTGAATGTGCCTGAAGTCCGCGTGCGCCGGAAGCCTTGGCGACATCGTTTCCTCGATCGCCAATGTTTTTTTTCCCTCTCCTCTCGGGGAGAGGGCACGGGCGAGGGGCACGCTTGCGACGAGCCTGCGTTCGAAGCGTGCCTTTGATCGACCTCTCCCCGGCCACTTCCCGCCAGGCGAACGCTTACGGGCTGTACCGCAAGGTCAGATACCAGGTGCGCCCCAGCTGGTTGTAGTAATAGGCCGTCTCATAGTTGTGATCGAACACGTTCGCCAGCTTGGCTTCCACCTGCCAGCCGGGCGCAAATGCATAGCTGGCGCGCAGGTCGGTGGTGGCGTAGCCGCCCATGCGATACACGTTGGCCGCGTCGTCGTAACGCTTGCCGGAGGCGAAAAAGGTGGCCCCGACGTTGAATTTGCCGAACGCGCGATCGACATCCACGCGCGCGGTGCGTTCGGCCCGCCGCGGCAGGATGTTGCCGTTGTTGGCGGTATCGTCGTCTTCGATCGGCTGCAGCAGGGTCAGGTAGCTCTGCACGCGCCAGTCGTCCAGCTTGAAACCGAACTGGCCTTCGATACCGCGGATGCGCGCGCGGCTGATATTGATCGGAACAAACTCGCTATTGAAGCCGATCAGGTCGGTAATGCGCGTCTGGTAGGCATTGACGCCCCAGTTCCAATCGGTGAGTTGCTGGGTCAGGCCGATTTCCGCGCTGCGCGACGTTTCCGGCTTGAGGTCCGGGTTGGACGTGGGTACGCCGCCTGCGGCAGGGAAATACAGGTCGTCGAAGGTCGGCGCATGGAACGCGCTGCCGTAGCTCACCGACAGCGTCGGTCCCTGTTCGAAGTGATAGCCCCATGCCGCCGCGCCGGTATTGTGATTGCCGAACTGATCGTTGTGGTCATGGCGCGCCGACAGCTGCACTTCGTTCTGGCCGAAGGTGCCCTGGTATTGCGCGAAGGCGCCGGTGTCGCCGCGACTGGTCTGCTCGAAGGCGGTATCGCTGTAGATGTGTTCCTGCTGGTAATCCACGCCCCCGGTCAGCAGCTGGTTGCTGGCCAGCGTGATGTCGTTCTGCCAGGAAGCCTGGTTGCGGCGCGAATCGAAATAGCCGGTGGCGACGCGCGGGTAATACTGGCCGAAATAACTGCCTTGGTAGAACGTGGCGTCGTCATCGCGGCTCTGGCCGGCGTTCAGCGTGACTTTCCACAGCTCCAGCGGCGAAAAACTCAGCCGGGCGCCGGCGACATGCTGCTCTTCCAGCGCGTCATCGCCGCCATAGGGGCTGCCAGCGTACTCGGCATTGCTCTTGCTGCGCAGCCAGTCGAACGCCAGCTCGGTGCCGTCGTCCCAGCGATAACCGAAGTTGGCGAAGCCGTTCCAGTTGCGGTAAGCGTCATTGCGCGGATCGTCGACGAAACACGCCACGCCGGCTTCCGCCGCGCCCATGCGGCAGGCGGGAATGCCGCTGGTGTATTCGCCGCCGAGACTGGCGTTGTACCAAAGGTGCGAATCGCCGCCGGACACGCCGGCTTGTCCATTCACATAGCCATGGCTGCCGCCGGTGACGCTGACCGAAGGCTTGATGCCGCCGTCGGGCTGGCCGTGGCGAAGAAAAATCTGCAACACGCCGCCGAGCGCGTCGGAACCGTACAGGCTGGCGCGCGGGCCGCGCACGAGCTCGATGCGCTCGATCGCCGCCACCGGAATCTGTTCCAGCGCCGGCAACCCGGCGCTCACCGAGCCGATGCGCACGCCGTCGATCAGCACCAGCACATGCGTGGGATTGGTGCCGCGCAAGTACAGCGAGGTCTGCGCGCCGATGCCGCCGGTCTGCGAAATGGATACGCCCGGCAGGCCGGTCAGCAAGTCGGCCACCGATGCAGGCTGCAAGCGGTCGATATCGTCGCGCGTGATGACGGTGACCGAGGTCAGCGTGTCATCGGCAGTGACGGCGGTGCGCGTCGCGGTCACGACCACCGGATCCAGCGTGTCACTTTGACTGGAACTTGCCTGGCCAGCGGAAACGGCCTGGGCCTGCGCAGCCTGCGTGGCCAGACCAAGCAGCAGCGCGGCGGCGAGCGCGCCGCGTCGGAGTGAAGCGTTGTTCGACATAACGGATTCCCCTGCCGCACGTCCCCGCGCGGCACATATGGATGAGCCGGCGCGCACGGATGCTCGGATACGGGAATGGCGGCAGCCAGCAACGGCCGCAACGCGATCTCCGCACCCGCCCACCGCGAGCCGCCAGAACCTTGAAGAGCCTTGCTGGCTCTGTTTCGGGCCGGTCTCCGGACTCGCGAGTGGCATGCATGAAAGACCACGCATGCCGCCGAACGATGCCTTCCCATGCTAAGCGCACAGTGGCGTGTGACCGTTCGTAAAGCGCTCGCTTACCGTTGCGGGGGCAGTGCCGGAATAGTCGTGTGGATACACGGCGCACCGGCTTCCCGTTTCATCCCCAGGACAAAGCCTGAGGACACCCGAAACGCGCGAACTGTAGCGGGCGGAGCCAGCAAGAGCAAATTACCGGCAATAAGTGCCCAGCCTGGTTGTAGATCGATGACAAGTGCGGAATAGGGAAATTCTAATGCCGAGGCTACATCAAAATACCTGTCCTGTTCAGCTTTATGATTTATGTAGCGTGCGCCTAAAAGAAATAATTTGTAGGCGGAACTCCTTAGCTGGATCATCCATTTAGACGAAGCATTGAACGTATTCGCATAATATTCAAGTAAATGAAGCGGTTAATGAATAATACGCGAATAGAATTACGAAGACCAATTGATGGTGCTGATTATATAGCTTGGTGTAGGGTTGATATGACTTTCTATTGCATAACAGGTTTTGCAAATGAAGAATAGATGCGGGCATGGGTTTTCTTTGAACGATAACTTGTCTGCATGGTATCGAGATGGATGAGGTGCTGCTCGAACGCCTGCTTGATTCTAAGGATGCAATCATGCGAGCAGAACTGTTACGCCTTCGTCCCCAAGTCTCATGATGAGTCGGTCGAAATTTGGCGTAAGCGACTACAAACTAGCCCGATTTTTCCTCCTGTCAGCAACTTTTGTATCGATCGGTTTGCTGGTTGCGCGCAAGGTAGGCATGGTGATACCTCAGCCGCTGCTATGGCTGGGTTGGTTTGTGATCGACATCAAGATTTTGCTTACGCTAGCCGAACTAGCGGAATTTCTACGTACTAGAAGGAAGCGAATTCAGTCGACGCGCAAAGGAAAGCCAATAAGGCTAAATCCCTTTTTCTCACTTATGTTCGTTGAAGTGACTATATTTCGCGGCTTTATGGAGTCGTGGAAAAAGCATGCTATGCCGACTGAGGGGTTTGCCTTTCGCAAAGGACCGGAATACAGATCAATGAAGTATGCACTTTGGATTTCGTTCCTGGTAGAGATACCATTCCTTTCCTTTCTCTTTTATATATTGCCAATCTTGGCTTTGTATCGTGTAGCAATAGAAGTTGGAGTGCTTTTTGCTTCAGCTTACATACTTATAGCTTATCGTTCAGACCTGTATGCCGTTAAACATAGTGCGCATCAACTCGATGGCGATCAACTGACCATACATATGGGGCTTCGTGTTAGGGGCGCCGTGCCGCTTGACTGCATTACAGCAATTGCACCTGTGGAAATAGGCAAGTGGCGCTCATTCGCGCGCAAGTTGACGCTTGATGGCATGGTTGTCGCCAAAGTCTCGCCATTGGACAAGCCGAATGTAGTGCTGCATGTAGCGCAAAATTCGGTCGAGCTTGAGTGGATACAAGGAAATACTATGTGGCCTGATTACATAGGTTTGTACGTTGACCATCCCCATCGACTAATTGCTGAGCTGCGCGCAAGCTGCCCACAACTTGATGAAAATCAACTTCCTGCAGCCTGAAACATCATTCGATGACCATGGCATGCATGAAAGCAACCAAAGGCGAGAACTGATCAAGCAATCAATTCACGAAAACTTCGACTCCGGTTCAAGTCTCTACCCTGTCGAAGAAGTATCCATCGGAAAGCCGGTGGCTTTATTGATGTGAGCCGCTCAAAGCGGCTAATTGGGGACGCTAATGCGACCCCGACAATTTGAGTCTAAGATTCATATCTACGTCCAAAACCATTGATGAAATTATTGGACTCATATTGGCCATGATTTTTGGCGGTCCTATCGGGATAGGAACTATAGCTTTCATTTTCCTGCTGGGTCCTTTGATACAGCCGCAGCACAAAGCAATCTCTGCCTGGGCAGAACGAGTTATTTTGTAGCGATAGGAGATGTCGACGATGAAGGAATCCCTGGAAAAGGATGCGGAGATGCTTTTGGAGGTTTTCCATCTCGGAGAAAAGCTCAAGTGCCTCATGCGGCACAGTTGGATGTCGGATGGCCGCCGAGAAAGCGTCGCGGAACATTCCTGGAGGGCATCATTTATGGCGCTTCTCTTGGTTGATTATTTAGATCAACCTGTGGACATTGGTAAATTGCTCGCCATGGTTATAGTCCACGATTTAGTCGAGGCAATATGCGGTGATGTGCCTGCCTTTGATCTTCTAAGTGAAGATAGGCGCGCTTTGAAAGAAAGAGAGGAGCGCGCAGCTATATGCAAAATTGCCAGCATGGTCCCAGTGAAGTCAGGCGAGAAAATCAGGGCGCTTTGGGAGGAGTTCGAGTCAGCTGTCACCTATGAGGCCAAAGTTGCCATGGCCATCGATAAGCTTGAGGCGCAAATTCAGCATAATGAGGCCGATTTAAGCACGTGGACAGAAATCGAAAAGGAAATGGTTTTTCGCCTGGGTCGCTATACGAATTTTGATTCGTTTATGGACAATTTTCGAAAGCTTATAGAAAAAGAAGGTGCAGAGAAAATAGCACCCAATAAGGATCATCTGTCGAATAGTCCTTGAAGGACAACTCGACGTTGCCAACGTATGGCAATCGTATTGCTCAATAATATTTTGGATATCGACCAATTAAATAAATGATGGAAGCTCAATCGGTCTGCAATTCCGCCACGAAATCGTAGATATCCCCGCGATACCACGAGGTGGTGAACTCCACCACGCGGCCGTCTTCCAGAAAGCCGCGGCGTTCGATGTGCAGGCCCGCGCTGCCGGCGCTTACGTGCAGCAGGCGGGCCTGGCGCGCCGCCAGCAGCACCGCGCGCAGGCGCTGCAAGGCGCGGATCGGGCGGCAGTTGTATTTTTCCAGCGCTTCGTAGAGCGAGTCATGCACTTCATGCGGGTCGGGCAGCACGCTGCTGGGTACTACGGTGCGTTCGATCGCCAGCGGCTCGTCTTCGGCGTAGCGCACGCGATGCAGGCGTGCTACCAGCACGCCGGGGGAAAGGTTCAGCGCCATCGATTCTTCCGGCGTCACCTCGCCCACGCTGCGCTCGAAGAATTCGGAGCGCGGGTGCAGGCCGCGGGCGCGCAAGTCTTCGGTGAAGCTGGTCAGCCGCGACATCGGCTTGATGATGCGTTCGGCCACGAACGTGCCGGCGCCGTGGCGCTGGGTCAGCAGGCCTTCCTCGACCAGGCCGGAAATCGCCTTGCGTACCGTCACGCGGGACAGACCCAGCGCCTGCGATAAATCGCGTTCGCTGGGTAGCGTCTGGCCCGGTTCGATATCCCGGTGCTGGATCACATTGCGAATGGCCCGGCGCAGCCGCAGGTAAGCCAGCGGCTGGTGGGTGGTCGTATCGCGGCTGAGGCGCCGGTATTCGTCGGCCAGGGCGTTTTGCATAAGTCGACGCACAATACCAATGCCGAACCACTGGTACAACCAGGATTTTCGTACTGCCCAGTGCGCTTAGGAAAAAATTGCATACGATTGCAATGCACAAAATACTGGTATTGCCTGGTATGTCATTGGTACGATCCAGGCTCCCCGGCGGCCGCACCCCCGTGGCCGCCCGCATCCGTAGAGGTGAGTTGTGACTGCACCTGCCCAACCGGTCGATCTGTTTGACCTGGTGATTTTCGGCGGCACCGGCGACCTGGCCGTGCGCAAATTGCTCCCTGCCCTGTTCCACCGCTTTGTCGACGGCCAGATCCAGCCCGGCAGCCGCATCGTCGGGGTAGCCCGCGAAGCGCTGGACGACGAGGGTTACCGCGGGCAGATCCGCGCCGCGTTGAACGGCGCGGCCAAGTCGCAATCGAGCAAGCTGGGCGAATTCCTCAAGCTGGTCCATTACCGGCCACTGGATGCGCGCAAGGACGATGGCTGGGACGACTTCGGCAAGCTGATCAACGAGCAGCCCGACCACGTGCGCGTGTTCTATCTGTCGACCTCGCCCGAACTGTTCGTCGACATCTGCCAGCGCCTGGGCCACTACGGACTCAACCGGGGCCAGTCGCGCGTGGTGCTGGAAAAACCGATCGGCCATGACCTCGCCAGCGCCAACCGCATCAATGACGATGTCGGCGCGGTTTTCGCCGAGTCGCAGACATTCCGCATCGACCATTACCTGGGCAAGGAAACCGTGCAGAACCTGCTGGCGCTGCGCTTCGGCAATGCGCTGTTCGAGCCATTGTGGAACGCGGGGCATATCGATCACGTGCAGATCACCGTGGCCGAAACGCTGGGCGTCGGACGCCGCGGCCCGTATTACGACCATGCCGGCGCGCTGCGCGACATGGTGCAGAACCATATGCTGCAACTGCTGTGCATGGTGGCGATGGAGCCGCCTTCGTCGTTGTCGCCCGATGCGGTGCGCGACGAAAAACTCAAAGTGCTGCATGCGCTCAAGCCGATCAACGACAGCAATGCCGCGCAGCTCACCGTGCGCGGGCAATATCGCGCCGGCGCCGCGGAAGGCCAGAGCGTGCCCGGCTACATCGAAGACCTCAATGCCGATAGCAAATCGAAGGTCGACAAATCGAACACGGAAACCTTCGTCGCCCTGAAAGCCGAGATCGGCAACTGGCGCTGGGCCGGCGTTCCGTTCTACCTGCGCACCGGCAAGCGTCTGGCCGAGCGCGTCTCGGAAATCGTGGTGGCGTTCAAGCCGGTGCCGTATTCCATCTTCACCGACTCGGCCGGTCCGCTGGCGCAAAACCGCCTGGTGATGCGATTGCAGCCGGACGAGGGCGTCAAATTGTGGCTCACCATCAAGCATCCGGGCCCGGGTGGCCTGCGCCTGCGCCACGTACCGCTGGATATGAGCTTCGCCGAAGCCTTCGGCGTGCAGCAGCCGGATGCCTACGAGCGCCTGCTGCTCGATGTGGTGCGCGGCAATCCCACTTTGTTCATGCGCCGCGATGAAGTCGAGGCCGCCTGGCGCTGGGCCGATCCGATCCTGGCAGCCTGGGCCGGCGGCGGCGAGGCACCGCGTCCGTACACCTCCGGCACCTGGGGTCCGAGCGCTGCCGTGGCGCTGATCGAGCGCGACGGCCGCACCTGGGACGAGGATTACGAATAGTGTCCGCCCAACAGAAGCTCCACGTGTTCGAAGACGGCTCGACGCTGGCCATGGCGCTGGCGTCAAGCATTGCCGGCAAGTTGCGCGACGCGATTGCCCTGCATGGCGAAGCGGTGATCGCGGTATCGGGCGGTAGTACGCCCAAGCGCCTGTTCGAAAAGCTGTCCAATGAAATACTGGATTGGTCGCGCGTCACCGTTACCTTGGTCGACGAGCGCTGGGTGCCCGACAGCGACGAGCGTTCCAACGCGCGGCTGGTGGAATCGTTGCTGTTGCAACGTGGGGCGGCAGATGCGGATTTCGTCCCGCTGTACGTGGAAGCCGCCACGCCAGAAGCGGGCATCGGCGAAGTGCGCACGCGCCTGGCCGCGTTGAAGCAGCCGTTCGACGTGGTCGTGCTCGGCATGGGACCGGATGGGCACACCGCTTCGTTTTTCCCCGGCGGCGATCGTCTCGGCGAAGCCCTCGATACGTCCAATACCGCGTTGGTGCTGCCGATGCGCGCGCCAGGCGCGGGCGAGCCGCGCATCACCTTTACGCTGCCGGTGCTGTTGAAGGCGCGCGCGCTCTATCTGCACATCCAGGGCGAGGACAAGCGCGAGGTGCTGGATCAGGCGGAACAGGCGAACAGTCAGCTGCCGATCGCCAGCGTGCTGCGCGATGCGCCGCAGCTGGATATCTACTGGTGTCCTTGAAGAAGCATCGCTTGCCCTATTCCGCCAGTGGACAACGTGTCTAGCATCGTTCGCGACAATCGGTCTTACCCGCCCTTTTCCCCGCGAAAAAGAGGGTGCTCCGGCGGCAGCGAAGCGAACACCTGTGGCTTCACTGCCGCAAGCGTGACGTCCCGGCAAGACCGGACATCGCCCGCACACCTTTTACGTTCGCAAAAGAACCAACGCCGGATGCGCCCGGCTGGAGTATGAAATGAGTTTGCATCCCGTCGTCGCCGAAGTGACCGAACGCCTGCGCGAGCGCAGCCGTGACACGCGCGCGGCCTATCTCGATCGCATCCATGACGCCGTCATCGAAGGCACGCATCGCGCGCGCCTTTCCTGCGGCAATCTCGCGCATGGCTTCGCCGCGTGCGGCACGCAGGACAAGGCCGCCTTGCGCGAAGGCCACACGCCCAATCTCGGCATCGTCACCGCGTACAACGACATGCTCTCGGCGCACCAGCCGTATGAGCGGTATCCGGCGCTTATCCGCGAAGTGGCGCGCCAGGCCGGTTTTACCGCCCAGGTGGCCGGTGGCGTGCCGGCCATGTGCGATGGCGTGACGCAGGGTCGTTCGGGCATGGAGCTGTCGTTGTTCTCGCGCGACTTGATCGCGATGGCGACGGCGGTCGCGCTTTCGCACGATATGTTCGACGGTGCGTTGTACCTGGGCATTTGCGACAAGATCGTGCCCGGCCTGCTGATCGGCGCCTTGAGCTTTGGCCATCTGCCGGGTGTGTTCGTGCCCAGCGGCCCGATGCCCAGCGGCATCAGCAATGAGCAAAAATCCAAAGTGCGCCAGGCCTATGCGGAAGGCAAGGTCGGCCGCGCGCAATTGCTCGAAGCGGAAGCGGCCTCCTATCACTCGGCCGGCACCTGCACCTTTTACGGCACCGCCAACTCCAACCAGATGCTGATGGAGATCATGGGCCTGCATCTGCCCGGCGCCAGTTTCGTCGCGCCCGATACGCCGCTGCGCGATGCGCTGACCGCCGCAGCCGTGCGTCGTTGCGCGGCGCTCGGTAAGACTGGCGAGAACCTGCCGATCGGCCAGATCGTCGATGAGCGCGCCATCGTCAACGGCGTGATCGGCCTGCATGCGACCGGTGGTTCCACCAACCATTTGCTGCACCTGGTTGCCATCGCGCAGGCCGCCGGCATCGCCCTGCGTTGGGAAGACTTCGATGCCTTGTCGTCGGTCGTGCCGCTGCTGGCGCGCGTGTATCCGAACGGCTATGCCGATGTGAATCAGTTCCACGACGCTGGCGGCATGGCGTTCCTGATCGACCAGTTGCTGAGTGCGGGCCTGCTCCACGGTGACGCGCGCACGATCGCCGGCACCGATCTTTCCGGTTATGCCAGCTTGCCGGCGCTGGACGAATCCGGACGGCTGAGCTGGACGCCGGTGCCGAAGGAGAGCGGCAATCGCGGCGTACTCCGTGGCGCGAGCGAGCCGTTCCGCGCCGATGGCGGTTTGCGCATGCTGCATGGCAATCTCGGTCGCGCGGTGATCAAGGTATCCGCGGTACCGGATGATCGGCTGGTGATCGAAGCGCCGGCCGTAGTGTTCCATGACCAGGACGAGATCAAGCGCGCGTTCGATCGTGGCGAACTCAATCATGATTTCATCGCCGTGGTGCGTTTCCAGGGGCCGCGTGCCATCGGCATGCCGGAACTGCACAAGCTCACGCCGACGCTGGCCGTGCTGCAGGATCGCGGCCATCGCATCGCGCTCGTGACCGATGGACGGATGTCCGGGGCGAGCGGTCGTGTACCCGCGGCCATCCATGTCACGCCGGAAGCGGACGATGGCGGCCCTATCGCGAAAATCCGCGATGGCGACATCATCCGTCTGGACGCGGTGCAGGGCCGCCTCGAAGTGCTGGTCGAAGCCGCCGAATTCGCCGCGCGCGCGCCGGTGGTCGAAGATTTGTCCCGCCACCAGCACGGCATGGGCCGCGAATTATTCGGCATGTTCCGCCGCAATGCCGTAGCCGCCGATCTCGGCGCCGGCGTGCTGTGACCACCCTATTCCAGGACCGCTCATGAATATCGAAGCAAAGCAGCTACAGGTTGATGCCACCATGCGGCTTGCGCCGGTCATCCCAGTGGTGATCATCGATGACGCCAAGCATGCCGTGTCGATGGCGCGGGCCTTGGTGGCGGGCGGTATTCCCGCGATCGAAGTGACCTTGCGCACGCCTGCTGCGCTCGACGCGATCCGCGCGATCGCCGCGGAAGTGGAGGGCGCGGTCGTGGGTGTCGGCACCGTGCTCACCGCGAACGATCTGCAGGCGGCCGAAAAGGCCGGCGCGCGTTTCGCCGTGTCACCCGGAGTCTCGCCCAGGCTGCTGGCCGCCGCCGATGACAGCGCCCTGCCCTTGCTGCCCGGTGTGGCGACTGCCAGTGAAGCGATGGCGATGCTGGAGCGTGGTTATCGCCACCTGAAGTTCTTTCCTGCGGTGCCGGCGGGCGGTACGAAATTGCTGGCTGCCTGGGCCAGCCCGCTGCCACAGCTGCGCTTTTGTCCCACCGGAGGCATTGCTTTGGACAGCGCGCCGGACTTTCTTGCCTTGCCCAACGTACTGTGTGTCGGCGGTTCGTGGTTGACGCCGAGCGACAAATTCAAGAGCGGCGATTGGCACGGCGTCGAACAACTGGCGCGCGAAGCCGCTCTGTTGAAAGGCGCCATAAGCCAGAAGTGAGACGCTGCCATAGCAAAGCGCTGCGCTTGCTGTGACTTCTGGGCGGTGAAAACTTTCCCCTTCCTTGCGTACTCTGTGCGTTCGTGTCATTGGGGAACATCTGTCCATGCGCAAGCTTCCGCTCGCTATCGCCCTCGCCGTACTGCTGCTCGGCAATGCCGCCGCCGCCGACAAGCGGGACAAGACGCCTTCCGACGACGCGAAGCCGGAGACCGCACTGCTGCACCCGCAGGCATCGAGCAGCGAGGGTTCGGTATCCGTCGAAGGCAAGCGCATTGGCTACAAGGCGGTAGCCGGCACGATCGTGCTGCATGGCAAGGGCGATAAGGAGAACGAGCCCACCGTCAGCATGTTCTATGTTGCCTATTTCAAGAAAGGCGTGGCGTCGGACCAGCGCCCGATCACCTTCATCTACAACGGCGGCCCGGGTTCAGCCACGGTGTGGCTGCACATGGGGGCCTTCGGTCCGCGCCGCGTGGTCACCGCCGACGATAGCCATACCCCGGCCGCGCCCTACCAGCTGGTCAACAACGACTACAGCCTGCTCGATGCCTCGGACCTGGTCTTCATCGATGCACCCGGCGCGGGATTCAGCCGCCTGATCGCCGACGAGCCGGATCTAGCCAAGCGCGTGGAACAAATGGACGATCGCCGCAAGGAGATCTACAGCGTCGACGGCGATGGCCATGCGTTCGCACAGTTCATTACCCAATTCCTGTCGCGCTACGAGCGCTGGAACTCACCCAAATACCTGTTCGGCGAAAGCTACGGCACTACCCGTTCCGCGGTCCTGGCGAATGATCTGGAAAACGAAGATAGCGTCGACCTCAATGGTGTGATTCTGCTGTCGCAGATTCTCAACTTCGACACCAGCATCGATGGCCCCGAGCAGAATCCCGGCGTAGACCTGCCCTATGAACTGGCCTTGCCCACGTTCGCCGCCACCGCGTATTACCACCATCGCCTGCCGCAGCAGCCCGCGGCGCTGGAACCATTCCTGCAGGAAGTGGAACAGTTTGCGGCAGGCGACTACACGCAGGCTCTGATGGCCGGCTCGCGCCTGGACGACGCACGCAAGCAGGCGATTGCCGAAAAGATGCACCAATACACCGGCCTGCCTGTGGATTACCTGCTCAAGGCCGATCTGCGCGTCAGCGGCGGCATGTTCGAGCACGAACTATTGGGCGATACCGACGACACCACCGGTCGCCTGGACAGCCGCTTTTCCGGCCCTTCGCTCGATCCGCTGAGCAAGGAAGCCGAATACGATCCACAGTCCTCCGCGATCAGTTCGGCCTATATCGCGGCCTTCAATAATTACGTGCGCCAGGACTTGAAATACGGCCAGGGCCAGACCTACCGTGAATACGCCGATATCAAGGAATGGAATTTCAAGCACAACAACCACGATGGCGCCGTCAATGTAATGACCGACCTGGCGACCGCGATGAAAACCAATCCCAACCTGAAAGTTTTCCTCAATGGCGGCTACTACGATCTGGCCACCCCGTTCTTCGCGGCCGATTACGAAATGCACCACTTGCCCGTCCAGCCCGCGCTGATGAACAACATCAGCTACGCATGGTATCCATCCGGGCATATGGTGTACGCGCACGAGCAGTCGCTGAAGCTGTTGCACGACAACGTGGCGCGGTTCATCGAGCAGACTGACAACCTCAAGCACTAAGCCCCCCGGCAAGCGACGGCAACGCGCCGGCTCCTTCCTTGCTGGCGAAGGAACAGGTGGCGTTGCCCATACCGGCGGCGCAAGATCGTGCCGTCGCGCTTCGGCCGTTCGCGCAGGGCCGACGGACCGCCCAGGCAAGCATCGATCGCAACGAGGGCAGGCGCTATCCTTGCGCTCGTTCAAGGCGAGCGAACCCGGATGCGCACTCTCATCGACCGTTACATTGACGCATATAACCGCATGGATATCGAAGCCATGCTAGCCGCGGTGCATCGCGAAGTAATCTTCGAAAATTACACGGCAGGCACGCTCGGCATCCGCACCGTGGGCATCGACGAACTTCGTCACCTTGCCGAAAGCTCCCGCCACCTGTTTTCCTCGCGCCGGCAGACCGTCACCGGCTATAGCGAAGCCTCCGGCACCGCGCATGCGCAGATCCATTTCGAAGGAATTTTCGCCATCGACCTACCTAACGGCGTGCGCGCCGGCCAGAGCGTCGCCATGCATGGTCGCAGCGAATTTCGCGAGCGCGAAGGCAAGCTGATCTATATCGCCGACCATAGCGATTGAACGCATCGCTTCGGCTCGTCTAGCCTGACATGTCCGTCCGTTTCCAGTCGCGGATAGTCCGCTTCATATACTCGTCGAACAGCGGCACGGTGAACTCGGTATCGCCATGGGATGGGCTGTAGATCATTCCCTTTTTTATCAGGCCGTTGCGCAAAGGTGCAACGCTCGGCGGCGGGGCTCCGGCACCGGGAGAGAAGGGTTGAGAACAGGATCCATATCAAGGCTTCTTAGGGCAATTTATCCAGTTGTATCGAAAATTATATAAATTTAGATAACTTTCCTAAATATCGCTGTCCAGCATCTGGCGAGGCGGCGACGGGCACGCGCGTCCTGACTCAGCGCCGCACGTAGCTCACGTCGCTGGTACCGTCCGGCTCCGGCCGCCGCAGGAGCGCGTTGTACCAGCGGCGTTGCTGGACGAGGTCGCTGTCGAGCAGCCATTGCGGCTTGTTGGCGACCCAGGCGGCCACCGGCATGCCGTCTTCGTACAGCACGCGGGTGCCGGCCAGGGCGGGCAGGCGATCGCCGGCCAGCACGGTGCCGACCAGGTTGAGCGGATCGCTGCCGCTGAGGCAGATGCATTGCTGTTGCAGCGGCTGCTGGCGCACGCCGCGCAGCTGGCCGATGGCTTCAGGCAGCGCGAATTGCTCGCCGACCAGGCCTTCCACGAAGCGGCCGCCGCGGATTTCGCCGCGCGCTTCCAGGCGGTGATACACACGCAACAATTCGCGCCAGGACGGCAACCATGGGGCCTCACGCTCCAGCAATTTCCAGAACACCACGCCGTAGCGTCGCAACAGCACGCGGGCGATGTGTTCGATGGGCTCGTTGGCGTCTTCGGTTTTGTGGCCGGGGTTTTCTTGCGAGTTTGTCCGCTCGGCGCGCAAGAGCGCGGACGGAACCGGCTTGCGCACGAGCGACCAGCGACCCGCGTCCTCGATCTCACTGAGCGCATGCCGGCGCACGCGCCGATGACGCGGGGATTCGCGTTTCGCGGCAGGCGTAAGCAAGGCACGCAGGCCGGCGAAGCTGTCGGCGGTGACGCGGCCGGCCGAAACCAGTTCGCCGAGCGCATCTTCCAGCTCGGTGCGCAACAGGTGTGCGTCCTCGATCAGTTCATCGAAGAACAGGGCGCCGTGGGCCTGCAGCGCGTCGATCACCGCCTGTGCGCGCGAAGACAACAGGGTTTGCTGTTCCTGATTGCGATCGGCGACGGTGGTCCAGATGCCGGTCTGGCGACGCGGCAATAAAACGATCGGAGTGGCGCGCACCGGACCGTTGCTGCCGCCGCCACAACGCAGGCGATTCCAGCCGATGCGGCCGGCGCGGCACATTTCGTCCAGCCAGCGGCTGGAATAATCGGTGATGCGCGCACCAAGCAATTCGCTTTCCCAGGCACCGGCGGCGGCTTCGTAACCTTCGAGCTGCGTCAGCACGGCGGCGACCGAATCAGGGCCACTCAAGCGCGTGTTTGGCGTGGCGTGTTGCCAGTCGAGCAGGAAGCGCATCAGGTCGCGACGGCTGACGGGCTCGATTTCGCGACGCAAGCGGCCGATGGTGTAGCGATGGATGCGGGCGAGCAGATGCCGTTCGCACCATTCGGTGTCGACCGCGTCGGGCGTGAACCGGCCCTGCATGACATAGCCTTCGGATTGCAGGCGGAGCAGGGCCAGATCGATATCGGATCGGTCCACGCCGAGCGACGTGGCCAGCGTGTTCACGGTGATCGGGCCCATGCCGGTCAGCCGGCCGCGTACCAGTTCGAGCAGGGCGTCTTCGCGGGTCCAGGCTTGCGCGGCGAATTCGGCCGGCGCGCTGATGGCCGGTTGCATCGTCGCGTCGGCATGTACGGTTTGCCACAGCGGAAGCTTTTCGGCGCAGATCCATACGCCTCTGCCCTTGTTTGCTTGAGAAACACGCAGGTCCGCAGGACTGGATGAGGAGCCGGAGCCCCCATCCGTGCTGCTCGCGGGATTTGCCGAAGCGGCGGCGGCCCGGGCGCGGGAACCTTCATCCAGCTCCTCGCGCTGGCGCGAAGCGGGACTGAAAAGCGTGGCGCGCCGGGAGCCTGCCAGCTTGCCGAGCCAGTCGGCCCAGCCATCGTTTGCCGCGGCTTCTTCCATGCTGACGAACCCCAGCACGTTGAGCGCCTCGTGCATTTCATCCGCGCTGCGTACTTGCGGCCACGCTTCGGCGCGCACGGCAGCGATCGCGTCCGGATCAAGCTTGGCCAGATCGTCGGTATCCTCGATGCCGTTCCAGTGGCGCGTCTGCACGGCGCGCGTGCGGCGTTCCTCCAGCGGCGCATCGTCGAGGAAGGCGTAGGGAGCGGCATTGAGTATCTCGCTCGCCAGCGGGCTCGGCGCGGTGAGATCGCGCGCGACCACGGCAATGGCACCGGACTCCAGGCCCTTCAGTATCTCCAGCAGCCCATCCACGTCCATCGCTTCGCGCAAGCAGTCGTGCAAGGTCTGGTTGACCAGGGGATGATCGGGAATCTGCCGCTCGCCGGCAATGTTTTCCAGGCAGGCGACCTGATCGGGGAATACCGCGGCAAGCAGGTCTTCGCTCTTCATGCGCTGCAACGGTGCCGGTACTTTCTTGCCGCCGGCATAGCGTGGCAAGGCCAGCGCGGTGACCGCGTTCCAGCGCCAGCGCGCCGGAAACAGGGGTGCGTCGAGCAATGCCTGCACCAGCACGTGTTCGGCGCTGCCGCTATGCAGGTAGCGCGCGACTTCCTCCAGCGGAAAGCTATGGCTGGTGGAGAGCGAAAGCACGATCGCGTTTTCGGTGGCTGCCGCCTGCAATTCGAAATTGAACTGGCGACAGAAGCGCTTGCGCAAGGCGAGTCCCCAGGCGCGGTTGATGCGGCTGCCCCACGGCGTGTGGATCACCAACTGGGTGCCGCCGGATTCATCGAAGAAACGCTCGAACACCAAGGTGGATTGCGTGGGCAATACGCCCAGGGCGGCCTTGGCCTTGGCGAGGTACTCCACGATCTGCTGCGCAGCGGATTCGTTCAGGCCGAGCGTATCGCGCAGCCAGTCGAAGGCTGCCTGCACGCCTCCGGCGTCGATCTGCGCCACGATCTCTTCGCGCAGGCGCGATACGCCTAGCGACAACTCATTGCTGCGGCCCGGCGCCTCGCCGAGCCAGAAAGGAATGCTGGGCGGCGCACCCTGCGCATCTTCTACCCGCACGCGATCGCGCTCCACGCGCAGGATGCGATAGCTGGTGTTGCCGAGCTGGAAGATATCGCCGGCCATGCTTTCGACGGCGAAATCCTCGTTCACCGTACCGACGATGGTGGCTTGCGGTTCCAGCACTACCAGGTAGTCGGCGGTATCCGGAATGGTGCCGCCGGAGGTGACCGCCGTGAGCCGCGCGCCGCGTCGTGCGCGCAATTCGTGATGCACCGCGTCGCGATGCACATACGCGGCACGCGCGCCGCGGCGCGTGGTGAAGCCGTCGGCCAGCATGCGCAGGATCGCGGTGAACTGCTCGCGCGCCAGCGTGCGATAGGAATAGGCGCGGCGCACCAGTTCGAACAATGCGTCTTCATTCCATTCCGCGCACGCTACTTCCGCGACGATCTGCTGGGCCAGCACATCGAGCGGCTGCGGCGGTTGCACCAGCGCGTCGAGTTCGCCGCGGCGCACGCAGTCGAGCAGTGCGGCACATTCGATCAGGTCGTCGCGGCTGCTCGGGAACAGTCGCGCCTTCGGGGTGCCGTTGACCGCGTGGCCGGAGCGGCCCGCGCGTTGCAGGAAGGCGGCGATCGAGCGCGGCGAGGACAACTGGCAGACCAGGTCCACGTCACCGATATCGATGCCCAGTTCCAGCGATGCGGTGGCGATCAATACCTTCAGCTCGCCGCGCTTCAGGCGCTGCTCGGCCTCCAGTCGCTGCTCCTTGGCGAGACTGCCGTGGTGCGCGGCGACGGCTTCGTGGCCCAGGCGCTCGGACAGGTGTCGCGCCACGCGCTCGGCCATGCGCCGCGTGTTGACGAACACCAGCGTGGTGCGATGTTGCTCGACCAGCTGCGCGATCTGGTTATAGACCAGTTCCCAACAGTCATTGGACATCACCGCTTCGAGCGCCACCGGCGGCACTTCGATGCCGAGGTCGCGGGCGCGCGTGTGGCCGACGTCGATAATGGTGCAGGCGGTTGTCTTCTGCGTGGCCGACGGCGGTTCGCAGATGGGACTGGCAAAAAGGTCCGCTGTCGTGGGACGCGCTTCGGAAGCCGCTTCCCGCGAGGTCGACCCTTCGCCCCGGCTTTCTTCCCGCAGGGGCGAGGGCGCCAGGCCTTCGCCCTGCCCTACCAGGAATTTCGCGACATCCTCGATCGGCTTCTGCGTGGCCGACAGGCCAATGCGTAGCAAAGGCCGCTGGCACAATGCCTCGAGCCGTTCGAGTGTCAGCGACAGGTGCGCGCCGCGCTTGCTGGCGGCGACCGCATGGATTTCGTCGACGATCACGCTGCGCACGCGCTTGAGCATCTCGCGCCCGGACAACGAACCCATCAACACGTACAGCGATTCGGGCGTGGTCACCAAGATGTGCGGCGGCGCCTTGCGCATCAGGTTGCGCTCGGCCTGCGGCGTGTCGCCGGTGCGCACGGCGGTGCGGATCGGCGCATCCGGCAGGCCGAGCTTTTCCAGCTCCGCGCGAATGCCTTCCAGCGGGGCTTCAAGGTTGATGTGGATGTCGTTGGACAGCGCTTTCAGTGGCGATACGTACACCACGCGCGTTTCGTCCGGCAAAACGCCACCGCGTGCCACCGCTTCGCACACCAGGGCATCGATGGCGGCGAGGAAAGCGGTCAACGTCTTGCCCGAGCCGGTCGGTGCCGCCACCAGCGTGTGCTGCCCCGCCCTGATCGCCGGCCACGCGGCCGCCTGCGCGGAGGTTGGCGCAGGAAACGTGGCCTGGAACCACGCAGCAACGGCGGGATGGAAATCGGAGAGCGGCATCGTCGGGGGCCCGCAGGAAGGCGGGTGCGGTTCGTCGATCATACATAGGGCCTGGTGGCGGCGCGGTAAAGGCCTGCCGTGGCCGCCGGCGTTCCGCTGCGCCGATCGTAGGCATGCTCCGGGGTCGAGGTCTCAAAGGCTGAGATGCCAGCGTGCTCATCGCCCGACTAGCACCGGGCGAACGGCAAGCGGCCTGCTTGCGGATGGCGTCCCGCGCCGCCGGCCATGGCGTGTCGGTCGCTGGTTCGGCATTTCTGCAAAACGCCCGACACGTGGGGTGTCTGACGGGGTAGTCAGGTGCCGGTTTATTGGAATTGGCCTTGCCGACCGGCCCTTCTGCCTCGAACGCGCGCCGCGGCGGGCAGTCAGTGATCCCTAAGCCGCCCGCTGGCCGAAATAACGCGCCGGCGGATGACCGAAACAGCGTCGGAACATGGCGATGAAGGCGCTGGTGCTGGCATAGCCGAGGCTGTCCGCGATGGCCGCGACGGGAACGCCGTCGGCCAGTTGCTCCAGTCCCTTGCTCAGGCGTGCCTGCTGGCGCCATTGCGCAAAGCTCAATGCCGTTTCGGCGCGGAACAGCCGGCTGAGGCTGCGCGCCGACAGGCCGGCCCAGGCCGCCCATTCCTCCAGCCCGCGGTTGTCTTGCGGTTGTTCCAGCACGGCGCGTGCGATGCGCTGCAGGCGGCGATCGATCGGCATCGGCAGGTGCAATGGCTCGTGCGGGGCGTGCCGCATCTCATCCAGCAGCACGGCCATGACGCGCTCCTGGCGTTCGTCCAATTGCTCGTTCCACGCCCATGAATTGGCGCGATGGACCAGTTCGCGCATCATGGCGTTCACGCCGATCACGCAAGGATGGTCGGGCAGGCATCGACTGATTTCTGGCGTCAGGAATACGCCCCAGCCGCGCATGACGCCGCTGAGCGTGACGGTATGCATTTCGCCCGGCGGCATCCAGCCGGCGCGATGCGGCGGCAGCAGCCATGAGCCGCGCGCGGTGTGGACATGGACCAGGCCGCTTTCCACGCACCAGAACTGTCCCCGCACGTGACTGTGCCAATCGTAGTTATGCGTGTCCTGGCTGTATTCGCCGGTGGCCTCGCCCTCGCTCCAGTACGCCACCACCGGCGGGCCATCGGTGCGCTCGATGAATTCGTAAAACTCCTGCTTGGAACGCGCCATGGCCGGTTCTCGCTATTTTTTGACCAAATAACGTTATCAGCTTGCGCGCCGCTTTACCTAAGCTTTTGCGTTACCTGGTCATTGCACCGGGCTTCCATGCCGCTGCCGCCGCTCGCGGTTGTCCCAGCCAGTCCGGATAGAGGGCCGCGCCAGATCGCGGCCCGGCACTGGCAAGCCACGTCTGTCACGCTCATTCGTTCGTTCCAAGAGCGATATCACGGCTATCCGGCAACGCTAATAAGAAAGGAAAGGCTATGTCCCCGATCCAACTGGTTTCTGTTAAACCCGATGTTTCCAGGTCGCCGCTGGAGACCTTCGTCGCCTGTGCCCACCAGATGCTTGACCCGGCGACGCCCGAGCCGGTGCGGCGGGCCATGGAGCCGCGCCTGCTTGCGCAACTGCCGGCATTGCGAGCGCTGGGCGTCTTCGATTTGTTCGACGTGCGCGATCCAGCCTTGCGCGCCTGGCTCGAGGATGAGCTGGCCGAGCTGGTCGCCATGGGCCGGCAATAATTCATTTCTGTCCATTTGCTGGAACAATAGGTGTCTGAATTATATTTGCCTTGACAAATATACCGGCGGCCATAGAATAGCGCTCCCATGACCCTCGGACCCCTCATTACCCCCACCAGCCAGGAAAGCCTTGGCGTGCTCATCGGCCTGGTTCGCGCGGAACTCGTGCGCGGCCTCGAGGCGGAAATCGCCAGCAAGGGACTGGACCTGCGCTTTACCCAGTTCCTGATCCTCAAGCGCCTGGCGACGCTGGGTCCGATGACGGCGACCGAACTGGCCCGGGCAGTGGAACTGGATGGCGGCGCCATGACGCGCCAGCTCGACCAGCTGGAGGGCAGGGGCTATCTGCGCCGCCGCCCGCACGAACAGGACCGGCGCGCCTTGCGCATCGAGCTTACCGACGAAGGCAACGCGCAGTGGCAGCAACTGACCGGATGCAACGAGCGCGTGCTGCAGGCGGCGCAACGTTCGTTGAGCGATAGCGAACGAGCATGCCTGCACGATTACCTGGAGCGTGTGTTGTATGCGCTTCGAGACAAGCATTGATCCATTTCAACTTCGAGACCTGAAAGCCATGCGTCTGCATATTCTTGCGGCTGCTATCGGACTGACGCTTGCCCTGGCTGGCTGCGCCAGCAGCGGTGGCCTGCATCCGAACGGCACGTCGATCGATCCGTCTTCGCTCAAGGCCGACCGCAGCCTGGCGAACCTGCAGGTGTCCGCCGCGGCGTGGCCGAAAAGCGATTGGTGGACCGGCCTGGGCGATCCCCAGCTCGATGCATTGATCGCCGAGGCGTTGCACGACAACCCGAGCCTGGCCGTGGCCGATGCACGGGCGCGCGGGGCCCAGGCTGCCGCGGGCGCCGCGGAGGCGGCGCGCCAGCCGAGCGCCGGCGTCGGCGCCAGCGTGGCCGAAGCGAGTATTCCCACCTCCATTCCCGCGCTGGGTACGGGCCACGTCGCGGCAGCCAAGTACGTCTACGGCAGTTTCAAGTGGGACCTGGACCTGTGGGGCGGCCAGCGCGCCGCGTGGGAAGCCGCGCTTGGCCAGCTGCGCGCGGCGCAGGTGGACGCGCAAGCCGCACGTATCGAGCTGTCCACCAATGTCGCGCGCGCCTATGTGCAGCTCGGTTATGCCTATGCGCAGCAAGAT
This sequence comes from Dyella jejuensis, assembly GCF_044904675.1. NCBI lineage: Bacteria > Pseudomonadati > Pseudomonadota > Gammaproteobacteria > Lysobacterales > Rhodanobacteraceae > Dyella > Dyella jejuensis. The sequence goes on from NZ_JADIKJ010000003.1 coordinate 160,441, forward strand.
GTCGCGCAGGATGAACTGAAGCGCGCCAGCGAAGCGCGCGACCTGACCCGCCAGCGTGTCGCCGCCGGCATCGATAACCGGATGCAGCTCAGGCAGAGCGATTCGGAAGTCGCCAGCGCGGAAGGGCAAAAAGCCCAGGCCGATCGCGCCATCGACGCCGCCCGTTCGGCCCTGGCGGTACTGCTTGGCAAAGGGCCGGATCGCGGGCTCGACATTGCTCGTCCACGATTGCTGCCGCCGGGCATGTTGACGGTGCCGGCAAACGTGCCAGTGGAGCTGATCGGCCATCGTGCCGACCTGGTCGCCGCACGCTGGCGCGTGGAAGCTTCATCCAAGGACATCAACGCGGCCAAGACCCAGTTCTTGCCCAACGTGAACCTGGGCGCGATGGTCGGCCTGATCGGTCTGGGTGGCGGCAACCTGTTCGAGTTACCGAACCGCTTCTACGAAGTGGCGCCGGCCGTGAGCCTGCCGATCTTCGATGGCGGTCGCCGCCGCGCCAACCTCGAAAGCAAGGACGCGCAATACGACCTGGCGGTGGCGCAATACAACCAGACGCTGGTGTCGGCGATCAACGAGATATCCGACGACTACGACGCCATCCACTCGCTACAGCAGCAGGTCGACGCGCAGCAGCGCGCGCTCGATGCGGCGCATGATGCATGGATACTGGCCGGGCAGCGCTACAAGGCCGGCATCGGCAACTACCTGGAAGCGCTCAGCGTGCGCCAGGAGCTGCTGCTCGCCGAGCAGCGCATGGCCGCGCTGCATGCACAACAGTCGGATCTGAACGTGCAACTGATCCAGGCGCTCGGCGGCGGCTTCCGTCCGCAGGCCGACGTCGAACTTTCCTCTACCGATCATTCCCATTCCTGAGGCAGCATCATGTCCAGTCCCAATCCCCAACCCGCCGACTCCCCCGTCGTGCAGGCGCCGCCGGCGAACAATCGGCGCGGTTTCCTGCTGCGGCTGCTGGCGGTGGTCCTTGTTCTGGCCGCCATCGCGTGGACGCTGTGGTACTTCCTTGACGGCCGCTGGTACGAAAGTACCGACGATGCCTACGTCAACGGCAACATCGTGCAGATCACGCCGCGCATTGCCGGCACCGTGATCAGCATCGGCGCGGACGATGGCGACTTCGTCAAGCAGGGCGACGTGATGGTGCAGCTCGACAAGTCCGATGCCGACGTCGAATTGCAGCGCGCTGCCGCCAATCTCGCCAATACGGTGCGTCGCGTGCGCGGCTTGTACAGCACCGTCTCCGGCGCGCAGGCGCAGGTCGCGGTCGAGAAGGTGGCGTTGCAGAAGGCCCAGGCCGACTACAACCGCCGTCGCGATCTGGCCAAGTCCGGGGCGATTTCCGCCGAAGAACTGTCGCATGCGCAAGATGCACTGACCACGGCGCAGAGTGCATTGACCACCTCGCAGCAACAGTTGCAAACCAACCAGGTGTTGGTGGACGACACCGTGGTCGCCTCGCATCCGGATGTGAAAGCGGCGGCCGCGCAATACCGCGCGGCATACCTGGACGATGTGCGCACCACCATGATCGCGCCGGTCACCGGCTACGTGGCCAAGCGCACCGTGCAGGTCGGCCAGCGCGTGCAGCCGGGTGCAGCCTTGATGGCGGTAGTGCCGTTGCACGAGGTATGGGTGGACGCCAACTTCAAGGAAACCCAGCTCACCCAGATGCGGATCGGCCAGCCGGTGGAAATCAGCGCCGACGTCTATGGCGGCGCGGTGAAATACAAGGGCAAGGTGCAGAGCCTGGGCGTAGGCACCGGCAGCGCGTTCTCGCTGCTGCCGGCGCAGAACGCCACCGGCAACTGGATCAAGATCGTGCAGCGCATTCCGGTGCGCGTGGTGTTCACCGACGTCTCGCAGCTCGACAAATACCCGTTGCGCATCGGCATGTCGCTCGATACCGAAGTGAGCCTGCATGACCAGAACGGCCCGATGCTCTCGCAAACGCCGCGCACCCAACCGCTGTTCAGCACCGACATCTACAACCATCAGCTGGAAGCGGCCAACAAGCAGATCGAACAGATCATCCATACGAACATGGGTGGGCATTGAGTTTCGCTCCCGCTCCCGCACTTGCGGCTTCCTCCCGTCGAGTGGGGAAGCCGCAAGGCAGGCCAGGTGCGGCGAGACGCTCGTACTCGCGACTTCTGGCCCACAGCGCAGCGCAGCGGACATGACTACTTCTCCTGCCTTTCCACGAGCATCCATCCCCTCACCCCAGCCCTCTCCCCGGAGGGGAGAGGGGGTAACGGTCAGGTAACGCCATGAACACCCATTTTCGTCCACCCAACCTGGTCCTTGCGACGATCGGCCTGTCGCTGGCCACGTTCATGCAGGTGCTGGACACCACCATCGCCAACGTGTCGCTGCCGACCATCGCCGGCAACCTCGGCGTGAGCCAGGACCAGAGCACCTGGGTGATCACCTCGTTCGCGGTGAGCAACGCCATCGCGCTGCCGCTTACCGGCTTCCTCACCCGCCGCTTCGGCGAGGTGAAGTTGTTCATGTGGGCGACGGTGTTGTTCTCCATGGCATCGTTCCTGTGCGGCATTGCGCAGAGCATGAGCATGCTGATCGTGTTCCGCACCATCCAGGGTGCGGTGGCCGGTCCGATGTATCCGATTACGCAAGCGCTGCTGATCTCCATTTATCCACCCGCCAAACGAAGCATGGCGCTGGCGCTGCTGGCGATGGTCACGGTGGTCGCGCCGATCGCCGGCCCGATTCTCGGCGGCTGGATCACGGACAACTATTCCTGGCCGTGGATCTTCTTTATCAACGTACCGATCGGCATCTTCGCCAGCATGGTGGTGGGCAACCAGATGCGCCTGCGCGAAGTGGTCACGCAGCGGCCGAAGATCGACTACGTGGGCCTGATTACCCTGGTGGTCGGAGTCGGTGCGTTGCAGGTAGTACTGGACAAGGGCAACGACGAGGACTGGTTCAACTCCACCTTCATCATCATCACCGCGATCATCTCTGCTATCGCCATCGTGATCTTCCTGATCTGGGAGCTGACCGACAAGGATCCGATCGTCGATCTCAAGCTGTTCCGCCATCGCAACTTCCGCATGGGCACGATTGCGCTGGTGCTGGCCTACGCATCCTTTTTCGCGATCGGCCTGCTGGTGCCGCAATGGCTGCAGTTGAACCTGGGCTACACCGCCACCTGGGCCGGTTTTGCGACCGCGCCATTGGGCGTGTTGCCGGTGCTGCTGACCTTCATCGTCGGCAAGTACGCCACGCGATTCGACTTGCGCCTGCTTACCAGCGGTGCCTTCGTGGTCATGGGCATTACCTGCTTCCTGCGTTCGGACTTCTATATCGGCATCGACTTCGAGCACGTGGCCCTGGTGCAATTGCTGCAAGGCCTGGGCGTGGCGTTCTTCTTCATGCCGGTCACGACCATCCTGCTATCGGACCTGCAGCCGCATGAAATCGCCGCAGGCGGTGGCCTCGCCACGTTCCTGCGCACCGTCGGCGCCAGCTTCTCGGCCTCGCTCACCACGTTCCTGTGGCAGCACCGCGGCATCCTGCACCATGCCCAGTTGACCGAGCAGATCACGCCCTACAATCCCACCGTGCAGCAGGCGATGAGCCAGACAAGTGATTCGCAGACAGCCATGGCCATGCTGAATCAGACGATCACGCTGCAAGGCTTGCAGATCTCCTTCAACGAAGTGTTCCACATGCTGGGCTGGGTGTTCCTGTCGCTGATCGTGGTGATCTGGATGGCCAAGCCGCCGTTTGCGGCAAAGGCCAGCGCGAGCGCGGGTGGACATTGACGCTTGGCCGACTTTGAAAACGACAACGGCCCCGAATGGGGCCGTTGCTTTGTGGCATGGCGTAATGCGGCCCGGGATCAGAACGCAACGCCAGCCACCACCATCGTCTCGCCACGGTTCGGCTCGTGAAAACTGCCGTTGGAGATATGGCGGATGCCGAGGCTCCAATGGTTGCCCTGGTAGCCGAGCGTACTGACGAATTCATAGCTGCTGCTCAGTGCCTGCGTGCGTCCGGTGTGCAGGGCAGGCTGGAAGCTGAAGAAGAAGGGCTGGTACCACGCATTGGCCGGGCCGTAATGCAGGCGCACGCCGCCGGCGAGCAGCCAGACATTTTCGCGGGTGGTATAGCGATCGGCGTTGTAGCGTGCAAGGTTGCGGCCATCGATCCAGCCACCGGTGACGTCCGGTGCCCAGGTGAAATTGCTGCTGCCGATGGCGTGATCGTCAAAGATCACCTCGCCGAATGCTACGGGCGTGCTGTAGCTATCCATGTAGCTGACGCCGCCTTGCAGTTCGAAACGGGCGGCCATGGCGGGGAGAACCGGTAAAGCAAACATCAGCGCGGCGATGAAGCCGCGGGTGAGAGGATGCATGCGCATTCGGATTACCTATGGGGATAGGGATATGAAGTTTATGTACTTATAAGTTTACAAATGATCAAGGCTGATGACTAGCCAAATTTGGGGTGCTTTTTGCAACTCATCGTTGCTCCGAAGCAATGTGCGAGGAAAGGACAGCGAGGCGTAAGCGAACGCTGGCACGAGACGCCTCATTAGCATGTCCATGGCACGTATTCCTGCGGTGATCGCCGCTTGCCGGCGCCGGTTTGCAGGATTGCGAGTGCGTTGGGAGCGGCGGTAAGCGGGGCCGTTTCAGGTCGCCGTGCCTTGCGTATTCTTGCTCGCCAGGCACTGCGCGATTTCCAGGAACGCATGCACCATCGGATCGTTCGCGTCATCGCGGTAGATCGCCCACACCGCGGTGGCGGCTTCCATATCGACCACCGGCCGGTACACCACGTTTTCCACCATCATGCGTTGCACCGAACCCGGCAATACCGCCACGCCGAAGCCACCGGAGATCAATCCGATGATGGTGGGCAGTTCGCGTACCTCATAGAGGATGCGCGGGCTGAAGCCGGCCTTCGTGCAGAGCGCGATCACTTCGTCGTAGAGGCGCATGCCCAGATTGCGCTGGTAAAAGATGAAGTCGTCGTCTGCCAGTTCGCGGATATCGATCGGACCTGGCGTGGCCGCCAGCGGGTTGCTGGAATGCATGACCACGGTCAGCGAATCCTTGAACAGTTCGATCGCCTTGATGCCACGCGGCAGTGCCTCCGGACGGATCACGCCGACATCCAGCACGCCTTGTTCCAGCGCATCGATCTGATGCGAGGTGGCCATTTCATGGATCAACAGGCGGACATTCGGCAAGCGCTCGCGGAATCGAGCCAGCACGCGCGGCACCACTACCGTGAACGGCCCCGACGATACCAGCCCCAGGTGCAGTTCGCCCAGTTCGCCGCGTTGCGAGCGTGCTACCGATTCGGCCGCGCGTTCGGCTTGTGTCAGTATGCCGCGCGCCCGCGGCAACAAGGTGTTGCCTGCGGTGCTCAGGGCGATGCCCCGGCCCTTGCGCTCGAACAGCTTGGCACCCAGGCGCTGTTCGAGCGCATGGATCTGCTGGCTGAGCGGCGGCTGGGAAATACCCAGGCGCTCGGCGGCGCGGCCAAAGTGCAGCTCGTCGGCGACCGCGACGAAATACTTCAAGTGCCGAAGCTCCAGATATTCATTCGTCATGCGTATCAAGCCATTCGCCATGCTGTATCGATCTTAGCAAGTCGTAGAACTAACCTTCACATCTGGTTGGCGCCGGTCCCCAGGTGCCGGCCGTCCGTCGTAACCGGAATTTGCATGTAAGCGGAGCAGGCGCCCCCAAGGCGCGCTCGTGCTGCCTCGGTGCGCTGCATGAACGCCATCCACGGGCATGCAGCACGAGGCGTGCGTGTTCCGCCCCCATCTCTGGAGTACATCCACATGTTGAGGATTGTGCGGCTTGCGCTGGAGCGGCCTTATACATTCGTCGTCCTTGCGCTACTGATCCTGATCGTCGGACCGCTGGCCGCGCTGCGCACGCCCACCGATATCTTTCCGGACATCAAGATCCCGGTGATCGCGGTGGTATGGCAGTACACCGGCCTGCCGCCGGACCAGATGGCGGGGCGCATTGCCTCGCCGTTCGAGCGCGTGCTGACCACCACGGTCAACGACGTCGAACACATCGAAGCCAAGTCCATCGCCGGCTTCGGCATCATCAAGATCTTCTTCCAGCCGACCGTCAACATCGCCACCGCCAATGCGCAGGTCACGGCGGTGTCGCAGACCCTGCTCAAGCAGTTGCCGCCCGGCATCACGCCGCCGCTGATCCTCAATTACAACGCTTCTACCGTGCCGATCCTGCAGCTGGCGCTGTCGGGCGAGGGCCTGAGCGAGCAGAACCTGGGCGACCTGGGCTTGAACATCCTGCGCCCGCAACTGGTCTCGGTGGCCGGCGCGGCGATTCCCTATCCTTACGGCGGCAAAACCCGCCAGGTGCAGATCGACGTCGATTCGGCCGCGTTGCAGGCGCGTGGACTGTCCGCGCAGGACGTGGCCAATGCCTTGGCTGCACAAAACCTGATCGTTCCGGTCGGCACGCAAAAGATCGGCACATTCGAATACACGTTGAACCTCAACAATTCGCCGGACGAGATCGACGAACTGGGCAACCTGCCGATCAAGCAGGTCAACGGCACCACCATCTACATCCGCGATGTGGCGCACGTGCGCGACGGCGCGCCGCCGCAGACCAATATCGTGCACGTGGACGGCCACCGCTCCGTGCTGCTGAGCGTGTTGAAGAACGGCTCGGCCTCCACCCTGGCGATCGTCGCCGGCATCAAGCAGCGCCTGGCTGACAGCAAGGGCATCCTGCCGGACAACCTCAAGGTCACGCCGATCGGCGACCAATCGCTGTTCGTGCGCGCGGCGATCAGCGGCGTGGCGCGCGAGGGCGTGATCGCCGCGGCGCTGACCAGCCTGATGATCCTGTTGTTCCTGGGCAGCTGGCGCTCGACGGTGATCATCGCGGTGTCGATCCCGCTCGCCATTCTCGGCGCGATCGCGCTGCTGTCCGCGTTCGGCGAAACGCTCAACATCATGACGCTGGGCGGCTTGGCGCTGGCGGTAGGCATCCTGGTCGACGACGCCACGGTCACCATCGAGAACATCAACTGGCATCTGGAACACGGCAAGGACGTGGAAACCTCGATCCTGGACGGGGCGCGCCAGATCGTGACGCCGGCGTTCGTATCGCTGCTGTGCATCTGCATCGTGTTCGTGCCCATGTTCTTCCTGGAGGGCGTCGCGCGCTTCCTGTTCGTGCCAATGGCCGAAGCGGTGATGTTCGCCATGATCTGCTCGTTCATCCTCTCGCGCACGCTGGTGCCGACGATGTCCAAGTACCTTTTGAAGCCGCACGCGCCGCATGTCGACGAGCACGGCGATCACCTCGCGCAGCCGCCATCGCGCAATCCGCTGGTGCGTTTCCAGCGCGCGTTCGAGCTGCGCTTCGAGCGCGTTCGCGCGATCTACCACGGCATGCTCGACTTGGCGTTGAGCCACCGCCGGCCGTTCGTGATCGGGTTCCTGGCGTTCGTGCTCGTTTCCTTCCTGCTGGTGCCGTTCCTGGGCCGCAACTTCTTTCCGGAAGTGGATGGCGGGCAGATCCTGATGCACGTGCGCGCGCAGGTCGGCACGCGCGTGGAAGATACCGCCAACCTGTTCAACCGGATCGAGCAGACCGTGCGGCGCGTCATACCCGCCGATGAGCTGGGCACCGTGGTCGACAACATCGGCCTGTCCAACAGCGGTATCAACACCACCTACAACAACACCGGCCTGGTCGGCGAGCAGGACGGCGATATCCAGATCGCACTCAACGAAGGCCACCGCCCCACGGCCGAGTACGTGCGCAAGTTGCGTGAGCTGCTGCCGCGCGAATATCCCGGCGTCACGTTCTCGTTCCCGCCGGCGGACATCGTCAGCCAGATCCTCAACTTCGGCTCGCCGGCGCCGATCGACCTGCAGATCCGTGGCCCGAACCTGGCAGTGAACTTCGCTTATGCCGATACCCTGCTGGGACGGATCAGGCAGATCCCTGGCGTGGTCGATGCGCGCATCCAGGAATCGCAGGCCAATCCCGCGTTCGACGTCAACGTCGATCGCACGCAGGCCCAATTGCTGGGCATCACCGAACGCGACATCACCAATAGCCTGGTGGTGAACCTGGCCGGTTCCAGCCAGGTGGCGCCCACGTTCTGGCTCAACCCGGCCAATGGCGTGTCGTATCCGATCGTGATGCAGACGCCGCAGTACGCGCTCGACAGCCTCGCGCAATTGCGCAACCTGCCGATCAACGGCAGCAATGGACAGGCCCAGGTGCTGGGTGGCCTGGTGACGCTCCGGCGCGACAACACCAACGCGGTGATCGACCAGTACGATATCCAGTCGGTAGTGCAGATCTACGCCGCCACGCAGGATCGTGACCTGGGCGCGGTGGCGGCGGACGTACAGAAAGTGATCGACAGCACCGCCAAACAACAGCCCAAGGGTTCGCACGTGGTGCTGCTGGGCCAGGTGCAGACCATGAACAGCGCCTTCTCCGGCCTGCTGTTCGGCCTGCTCGGCGCGGTGGTACTGATCTATCTGCTGATCGTGGTGAACTTCCAGTCCTGGAGCGATCCGTTCGTGATCATCACCGCGCTGCCCGCCGCCCTGGCCGGCATTGTGTGGATGCTGTTCGCCACGCATACGCCGCTGTCGGTGCCGGCCCTGACCGGCGCCATCATGTGCATGGGCGTGGCCACCGCCAATTCGATCCTGGTGGTGAGTTTCTGTCGCGAGCGCCTGGCCGAACACGGCAATGCCGCCGTCGCGGCACTTGAAGCTGGCTTCACGCGCTTTCGTCCCGTCTGCATGACGGCGCTGGCGATGATCATCGGCATGGCGCCGATGGCGCTCGGCCTGGGCGAGGGCGGCGAGCAGAACGCACCGCTCGGCCGCGCGGTGATCGGCGGCCTCATCTTCGCAACCTGCGCCACCCTGCTATTCGTGCCGGTGGTGTTCAGCATCATCCATGCGCGTCACAGCCATGCTCCGAAAGCAGCGGGAGAACCCAGCTATGTCGTCTGAAGCAACTACCCAACCCATCCAGCAGCTCTCCCGCCGTGGATTGCGGCTGGCCGGCCTGGTCGTGGCCGTCGTGCTCGTGGCCGTGGTCGCGACCGGCCTGGTCACGCGCGCTACGCAAGCCAGCAGCCTCAAGTCCTGGACGCAGGAACAGGCGGTTCCCACCGTCAAGATCATCATGCCCGAGCCTGGCAAGAGCGGGCCGGTGCTGGATCTTCCCGGCCGCCTGGAAGCCTATATCCGCGCACCGATCTACGCCCAGGTCGGCGGCTATCTCAAAGACTGGAAAACCGATATCGGCACACCGGTGAAAGCCGGCCAGCTGCTCGGCGAAATCTCCACGCCGGAAATCGACCAGCAACTGCTGCAGGCGCGTGCCGACCTGGCCAGCGCGAAGGCCAATGCCGACCTGGCCGGCATCACCGCCAAGCGCTGGCAGGCCATGCTCGGCAGCGATTCGGTCGCGCAGCAGGACGTGGACCAGCGCACCGGCGACTACGCCGCCAAGGTCGCGTTGATGAAGGCCGCGCAGGCCAATGTCGATCGCCTGGAAGCGACCAAGGCGTTCGCGCGCATCGTCGCGCCGTTCGATGGCGTGGTCACCGCGCGCGATACCGATGTCGGCGCGCTGATCAACGCAGGCGGCGGCACCGGTCCTGAACTCTTCGTGGTATCGGATACGCACAAGCTGCGCGTCTACGTGCAGGTACCGCAGAGCTATGGTCCGTCGATCCATCCAGGCAGCGGCGCTGTGCTGGTGGTGCCGGAGTATCCGGGGCGCGAATTCCATGCGCAGGTGGTCGCCTCGGCCAACGCGATCAATGCCGTCTCCGGCACCACGCTGGTACAGCTGCAGGTCGATAACGCGGACGGCAAACTGATGCCGGGCAGCTTCGCGCATGTGCACTTCAACCTGCCGGTCGATGCCACCGCGCTGCGCGTGCCGGCCAGCGCACTGATCTTCGACAACGCGGGCCTGCGGGTCGCCACGGTTGGCGCTGGCGACAAGGTGGCGTTCAAGAAAGTAAGCATCCTGTACGACTACGGCAAGACGGTCGAAATCGGCAGCGGCCTCAGCCCCGGCGATCACGTGATCGACAGCCCGCCGGACGGCATCCAGGATGGCGACACGGTGAAGATCGCAAGTAACGACGATGCGGCCAAGCTCCATGAAAAAGCTTGAGTCAACACTTGCTTTGCTGATCGCCGCCGCGCTGGGTGGCTGTTCGCTGGCGCCCGCCTACAAGGCGCCGGCCACACCGCAGGCGCCGGCGTATCGCAACGTCGGTCCATGGGTCGCGGCGCAGCCGTCCGATCAGCTGCCGCGCGACCATTGGTGGCAACTCTATGGCGACGCCGACCTCGATCGACTGCAGGTGAAGTTGCTGGCTGACAACGCCACGCTGGCCGCGGCGCTGGCGCATTACACGCAGGCGCAAGCGTTCAGTGCCCAGGCACGTTCGGAACTGTTCCCGCAGATCGGTGCGGGCGCCACGGGTACACGCCAACGGCAGTCCCGGACCGCCGCGACGCGCGACGCCAGTGCGGGCGATGTTTACGACAACTACAGCGTCGGCCTGCAGGGCAGCTATGAGGTCGATCTGTGGGGTAGCGTGCGCAACACCGTTACCGAGGGCCGCGACAATGCGCTGGCCGCCAAGGCGGATCTCGCTTCCGCACAACTGAGCTTGCAGGCCGAGCTTGCCGACAGCTATATGCAGCTGCGCGGCATCGATCAGCAAATGGCACTTTTGCAGCAAACCATCCAGGCCTACGAAAAAGCGCTGAAACTTACCCGGACACTGCATGCCGGTGGCATCGTTTCCGGCCTGGACGTGTCGCGTGCGCAAACGCAATTGTCCGACGCGCGCTCGCAATGGTCGCAATCGGCGGCACAACGCGCGTTAATCCAGGACCTCATCGCGGTACTGGTAGGGGAGAATGCGTCCGACTTCAGCCTGCCCACGCAAACGGCGGCGATTCCCCTGCCGGTAGTGCCGGTCGGCGTGCCGTCGACGCTGTTACAGCGCCGTCCGGATATCGCCGCGGCCGAACGGCGTGTCGCGGCGGACAACGCGGGTATCGGGGTCGCGCGTGCGGCGTGGTTTCCGTCGCTGACACTTGCCGCGCAAGGTGGCTTCCAGAGCGGGGGGTGGGCCAATCTGGTCACCGCTCCAAACCGTTTTTGGGCGCTCGGCCCGGAACTGGCCCTGGACGTGTTCGATGGCGGTTATCGCAAGGCCACCATCGAAGCGGCCAAAGCCAAGATGGATGAAGCGGGCGCCACCTATCGCGGCGTCGTGCTCGGCGCCTTCCAGCAGGTGCAGGACAATCTGGCCTTGCTCGATCACCTGGGTACGGCCAGCACCAACCAGCAAGATGCATCGGATGCCGCGCAGCACGCGCTGGCGCTATCGATGACGCAATACAAGCATGGCGCGGTGAGCTATCTGGACGTCGTGCAGGCGCAAACGGTGGCATTGCAGGAACAACGCGGCCTGCTGCAACTGAACACCCAGCGCTTGCGCGCCAGCGTGCAATTGATTCGCGCGCTGGGCGGCGGCTGGGCGGCCGGACAGCTGGCGCGCGAATAGGCGCAGCATGGCGTCTAGCGTGTGGCGGCTATCCGTTTCCGCCGCAACGGGGAGCTTCCGCTGCACGCAGCGGGCGGCGACAATGGCCGCGTCAACCAGGAACCAGGCATGAGCAACCAGAGCGTCGACACCGAGATCAACCCAACGACGGGGATGCCCGCATCGCCCGCCGGCATGCATCGTCCGCATCATGACGCCGTGGATACCGCCGATATAGCGGCGCATGACGAAGTACTGCACGACGCGGCCTTGCGCGAATCCATGGTGCGCATGCCGCGCTGAGCCGATAGCCGGCTGGCCCATGCGCGGCCGGCCGGAACCGGTCAGGCTCAGTGCCTGCTATTGAAGGTCCAGTCCGCCTGCAACATCACTTCGCGTCCGTAGATGTTGTAGTTCTCGTTATTGAAATACGGATAGCTGACAAAGGTGGGATCGTTGGGCGGCATCTTGTTGGCGATATTGTTGACCAGGAACGACAGCTCCAGCTGGCGCATGAGGCGATAACCCACGCTGCCATTGAAGGTGATCCACGGCGAAAGCCGTCCGGCGCCCGGGTAGCCCGCGCCGTCGTTCGAGGCGATGAAATTCGGCGAGGGGCCGTAGCGGTGCCCATACAGCGTGGCGGTCCATTGTTCATCAGGGCCGGTCCAGGTCAGGCTGCCGCTGACGATGCTCTTGAACTCGTCGCTGTACTGCGGATCGGCCAGTTGATTGATCGGCAGCTCTCCGGGCGCCATTTGATAAGCGTGCTTGAGCATGTCGGCATAATCGAGCTGCACGATGACGCTGCCGAGCCACGTTGGCGCAAAGCGATAGCGTGCGCTGCCGAGCACCGAACTGGTTTCCTCGTTGGATAGATTCGCGTAATACGTGGTGACGCCGGTGATCGGTCCATCGATGTTCGCACGCTGCACTTGGCCGCTGACCGGATGGATGATCGCCTGGCACGCGGCTGAATCGGGATCGAGCTGGCCCAGCAGGCATTGCGCGTCGGTACGCATCAGCAGATCCAGGCTCTGCTGCACGACTTCGTTTTGGATCGCGATATGCAGGTAATCGACGCTCAGGTCCAATTGATCCAGTGGCGACCATACCGTGCCCAGCGTCCAGCTCTCCGCGACCGTCGGTTGCAGGTCGGGATTGGCCAGCGAAGTGCCCTTGACTCCGTACTGATAAGCGGTAGCGCAATTGCTGCCGTGCGCCATCGCGCAGGCGTAATAGTCGACCACGGTGGTGTAGTAGTCGGTGGGCCCGAGAAAGATGGACGCCAGGTCCGGCGCCTTGAACGACGTCGTGTAGTTGCCACGCAGCAGCAGATGATCGAGCGGATGGTATTCAAGGCCGATCTTGTAGGTGAATTTATGATTGTCGCTGCCTCGGTCGAGCGCATAGTGGTCGTAGCGCCCGGACAGATCCAGGGCCAATGTTTTCCATAGCGGCAGGTTCCATTCGAATGCGGTAGCGGTATGTGCGCGCTGGCCGCCGCCGCCGGTCGCGGCATGCTCGAACACGGCGTCTTGCATGTACAGCGGATTGAGCGGTTCATACCAGGCTTCATTGCCGCCCTCGAGCAGGGCGGCGAAACCGGCGTCGCCGCCGGGCAGGGCGAACAGCGAGGCGTCGCTGAGGGTGGCGCGGGTATCGTTGATCCAGGTATTGCTGAATTCGCCGACTCCTTGCATGAAGCTCGCATATTGCGCCGGCGCCAGCGGCTGGAAAAACGCTTTGTAGTCGGGGTTGTACAGGTTGAAGCCGGTGCCGGGATCGACGCCGACGACTGGCCCGAGCACGCGGCTGAAGTACGCATCGATGTTGGCGCTGAGCGCCAGCGGCTCCACCACTTCGGTACGATCGCCGCTGCGCAGGTAGTAGATATCCCAGTTCCAGCCCGAATCGCCCCACTGGCCGTTTGCGCCCAGATCGGCCTGGTAAAGCAGATCGTCCTGCCGATACATCTGGCCAGCCACGCCTTCGGGCATTTCCTCTGGCGCGAAGAATTTTTCGGGATAAAGAATATGCCCGGTCGCGGCATCTTCGATGGCGCCCTGCGGCAGGTCGTCGGCGAACCAGTCCGGCACGCCCGGATACCAGCGCTGCTCCTGCCAGTTCACCATCGCGTCGGCATACAGCCGAACGCGCTCGGTAACTCTGTCGTCGAGTTTCAGCATGCCGCTGTAGCCGCGATTCTGGTTGCTGTAGGTCGTATAGCCGTCCAAGCGCTGCGAGCCGCAATAGAGGCCGGGCGGACTGGTGCTGTGGACCTGCGTGGTGCTGCCTCCGAAAAGACCACTGGCGCAGCCATCCGGCGGGGCGAGGTAACCCAGCGGATAACCGGTAAACGTGCTGGCCGTGCCGTAATCGAGGATGCCCGCCTGCACGCTCGCCGGCGCCGTCCCGCCCGGGCCGGAATCGGTGCCGACCGTCAGTGGACGCTGATAACCCCAGATCGGCGATGCGTTGTCGAACTCCGCCGCGGCCATGAGCCTGAAATTTTTCCAAGCATGGCCATATACCGCGCTGAAGCGCTGGTTCGCGCCACCGCCATCCGAATAATTGCCGGTACGCATCGAAACATCGCCGCCGTTCCAATCGTGCCGCGTGACGATATTGATCACGCCGCCGATCGCCTGCGAGCCGTAGATCGACGATGCCCCGCCCGGCATGATGTCGATATGGTCGACCATGGCGATCGGCAGGTTGGCGACATTGGTGACATTCACGGTGCTGTTGTAAAGCCGGCCGAAATCGGCAATCGGCTTGCCATCGACCAGGATCAGCGTGAACTGTGGGCTGAGTCCGAACAGGCTGACCGGTTGCGCGCCCTGGGTAAACGAGCCCGATACCTGCGGGCCTTGCACCGAGCCGGTGGCCAATACGGAATTCTGCAGGGCCTCGGCGACACTGTTGAAACCGCGCGCCTTGATTTCCGCCGCCGTGATGGTCGACGTAGGTGTCGCGGCCTGGATCTGGGCATTGCCGATCAGCGAACCGCTGACGTTAACCGGATCCAGCGTTCGCGGCGCTTCCGGCGCACGTTTGATAACCGGTGCCGACAATGAGGCTGGCGTGGGTACCAGGATGAACGTGGAAGCATTCACCGCCTTCCAGCTCAAGCCGGTGCCGCTGAGCAACCGGCGCAATGCTTCTTGCGCGGTAAAACGCCCGGCGATGCCATGCGTGTTTTTGCCGGCGGCCAATGGCGGCGAATACACGATTTGCAGATCGCTTTGCATGGCCAGCGCATCCAAGGCATCACGCAAATTGCCCGCCGCGATCGAATAGGTTTTTACCGCGGGAGAGGCCGCGGCTGCGGCGGCCATGGCAAACATCAGGCCCGCGCCAAGCCACGGCACGACCAGCGGAACCAGGCGCGCCATGGCATGACCAAACAAGCTGCCGGGCATGCCTGGGCAGCACGCGGTGCGACGGGAAGGGGTCCGCAAGGACTTTCCCCGGGAACCTCCTTGCATGGCTGTCTTCGGCCTCCCCAACTATCCCTTGAGCGCGAATCTGCACCAGTCCGGACGACACCTGGACTGATGGATCATAGGGCAGCACAAGACCTCCGTAGTGCCCGAATACGCATAACGAAAGCGGATTGGCAGTGGAATCCAGGTGTACGCCAGGATCAGGCTTCCTGCTGCCTGCGATGAAAGGCCTGTGCAGAAAAAACTTGCGACCCGGCAATGCAATGTCCAGAACCGCTGCCTGCGTTGCCGACCATCATGGCAAGCTCAGGCCGTCCCGTTTCGGCAACAGCGCCTGCATCGCCGCACGCCAGTGCGACCATCGTCTTGCCGATGAAAAGCCATTACCGGTTGGGCAGCAACAGGATCTGCGTTGCGCTCATCCGCCTGGCATGGATGGGCCAGCCGCGCTGCAACAGTTGCAGCAGGGTTTGTTGATCCCTCGTGCGAAACACGCCACTGATGTGGATATCGCGCAGCGACGGATCGCCGATTTCCAGCTTGACCGCGTTGTACCGGTTCATTTCCGCCAGCAACTCCGGCAGGCGCCAGTCATGCACGAACAGCTTGCCCTGCGTCCAGCCTTCCGCTTTCTGCACATCGATCGCATGCACCGCTGCAAGGTGTCCGTCTGCACCGAACGCCAGGCCTTGGCCGCCGACCAGTGCCGCCTCTTGCGTGCGACCCTGCGGCGACTCCGCGGCAACGGCAAGCTTGCCCCGAAGCAGCGCGACATCGGTGGAGTCGCCATCGAGCCGCACCTGGAACTGCGTGCCGACGGCCGTTACCGTGCCGTGCCCGGCATGCACTACGAACGGCCAGGCATGATTGCCTTGCACGGTGAATTGCGCCTGCCCGCGCAGCAGGTCCACCCGTCGCGTGCGGGCGCTGTAACGCACCGTCACTGCGGTGTCGGTATCGAGCAAGATGGATGAGCCGTCCGATAGCGGTACGGTCTGCTGTTGTCCGGCGACCGTGCTGTAACGGGTGCCGTCCGCAGCGGCTGGCGTCGTCAGCCACTGCGGCAGGGTGACCACCGCCAGCAGCAATGCGAACCCGGCGGCCAGGGCCGGATAGAGCCAGCGCCGCGGCACGTGGTTATCCGGTCCGCTGCGCAGTGCGCGGTTCGCCGCCGCCACGATCGATGGATCCTTGGCGGCTTCCTCGCTTTGCCGCCAAAGCCGCTCGATCTCGTCGTAGGCGGCGGCGTGCTGCGGGTCGGCGCTGCGCCAATGCTCAAATTCCGCACGCTCGCCCGCCGAACACTCCGGATCGAGCAGGCGCACGAACCAATGCTCGGCATCGTCATACGAGCCCAGGTCCGTCGCTACATGTTGGTCGCCCCTGCCCATGCCCATTAAAACGGTTCCGCCGGCGAATCGCCTACCTTGCGCCGCAACTGTGACAGCGCCGAGGCAAGATGCTTTTCCACCATCTTTACCGAAATGCCGCAGCGCTGTGCGATCTGGGCGTGACTCATGCCATGCACGCGCTTGAGCAGGTAGACCCGCTGGCATTTCGGCGGCAGTTCGAGGATGGCCTTGCGCAGTCGAGCCATTTGCTGCTCGTGGATGGCGCGTTGCTCCGGCGAGTGCCCGGGCGTGGCGATCTCCATCTGATCCAGCGTGACGTGCTCCTTGCTGTGCCGGCTGAGCGCGACCCGGAACTGGTCGTGCGCCACGTTGACCGCGATGCGATACAGCAATTGCTTCCACGCCGAAGGCGGCTCCGACTCGCGATAACGCAATAGCTTGGCCATGCTCTCCTGCATCGCATCTTCCGCATCCTGCTCGGACGCTGTCCGAGCGCGCAGGAACTGCAGCAAGCCGCGGGCCTGGCTGCGGAGGAACGCCTCAAAGCTGTGCGCGTTGGCGCGCACGTCGATGGCCGGCCCCTCCGGCATCGAACTCATCGATACACCCTCCCGCTCGTTTTCCATCCCCGAATGTGCACCTGCCCAACCCAAGGTCCGGCCGAATGTGACCCAAAAGGCGATGGCGCGCAACAACGTGCCGGCCGACGGGCGAGCGATGGCGACCTTGCCGCGCAAAGCACGTTGGACTGTAGCTATCCGCCCCGGACACGACAGGCGGCACGCACCCGACAAGTCACGGGCTTTTGCCGGCGCCTTTTATGAAACATCCTGCGAAGCAGCTACTTTTGAGGGTGATCGGACCCATGGACCAATTGGACGATGACGCCCGGCGTTCGTAAACAAATCAACGCAAAGGCGGGCGTTCCAGCGCTTATTCGGCTATCCGGATGATCTTGATTTCACGCTTCCGACCGTAGAATCGGCCCGGTTGCGGCGGCATGCTGTTGAACAGGGGAACACCTGAGGTTTGCGCCGATGAATACGACAATACCGCTTGAAACCAGCGAAGTGGCGGCGCTCGAACACGTGGCAGAGGGGCTCGCGGCAAGCATGCCCGACGATGTGGCCGAGCGCCTGTTCGGCATGGGCCTGATCCAGAAGGCGGACGCGCGCGCCGGTAACGGCGAAACATGGCAACTCACATCCGCCGGGCTCGCCGTCATCCGGTCGAGCGATCAATAGCACTGCCCGTATCCGGCTTTCTTCCTGCTTGCGTGCGTTGCCTTCATCCCGGCGCGGACCTTTTGCGCCGGGATTCGTGCGGGTGGCCCGCACGATCGTCACCCGGCTCCTGCTGCCTGGAGTGGAGCAAGCCCACGGCGGACAGCGCTATGATCCCTGGATACCCGTGCCAGATCCCATTCCACACATTAAGGATTGCCCATGCGCTTTGATCGAACCCTGATGACCCTTGCCGCGGTGGCCCTGGCGGCCACTCCGGGCATGGCGCCGCACGCCCAGTCCGGCAACGGCAACATGCCGCTGGACGGCCCCGCGATCGCGGGTGTCTGCATGCTGTCCCGCGAAGCGATCTTCGCGAACGCGAAGGTCGGCCTGGCCGCCTCCGCGCGCCTGAAACAATTGGCGCAGCAGGCGCAAAACGATATCGATGCCGAGCGCAAGCCGGTCGACACCGACATCCAGGCATTCCGCACGCAGTCCGCTTCGCTTTCCGCCGACCAGCGCCAGTCACGCGAACAAGCGCTGACCCAGCGCATGCAGGCCATACAGGCCGACCAGGCATTGCGTACCAGGGAACTGGAAGCGACCCGCGCCAAGGCCATGCAGCAGATCGCCCAATACGCACAGCCGGTCATCACCAGCACGTACCGCGGCAAGAACTGCGGCCTGCTGCTCGACCGCAATGCCGTGCTGGGCGGCAACATGAGTAATGACATTACCGCTGCGGTGGTGCAAGGGCTGGACGCGAAGGTCACCACCATATCCTTCAACCTGGAAACGCTTCCCGCCAGCGGTCCGCAAACCGGCACGCCATGACTTCGGCATAAGTGCGCGTTTCCACGCAGCCATTCGCGTTGTGGGTAACTGCGTTTTTTCGGTAACCGCATGATCGCCGCGCAGGCGCCACGATCAAATCCGCGGTCGTCATGCCGCTTTCCCAGGCATGACGACCGCAGGGGTGAAGCTACTTCGAAATCAATAGCAGCAGTGATTGCCCGCATTGGCTGTAGGTGGCGCCGCTTCCGCCAATCAGGGTTTCGTTGCCCGGGGTGACGAAGGTATTGGGACCGTCATTCCAATCGCAGGTATCCGTGACGCGATACCACTGCGTGCCAGTGGGCGGTGGCGGCAACGTAAACGTGACGCTGCCCGACCAGCCGTTGTAGGCGATATACATCGAATTGCTGTCGCCGAACGAAGACCCGTTGACGGTATAGGCAATGGCGTAGTTGCTGGTGTTGTTCCAGTAGCTGCTGGTGGCGGCAGCGCCACTGGGTTCGTACCAGGTGACCTGGCTGGTGCTGTACCACGTGGCAGGGCGCAGCGCCGGATGCGCGAGCCGGAACGCAATCAGGCGTTGCGCAAAGTTGTAGAAATTCGACTGGTTGGTATTCCAGCTGTAATTGAGCCAGTTCGCGGTGGAGTCGAGGTTGTAGGCGTTGTTATTGCACTGGAGCGTGCGCAAGTATTCGTCGCCACCCTGCATGATCGGCGTGCCGGCCGACAACATCACGAAGGCGAGGCCGGTGCGCGCGGCGCGGCGTTGATCGTAGGCGGTGCCGGTACCTGCCGACATGCCTTGGTCCCAACTGTAATTGTTGCTGATGCCGCCATCCGAAGGGCCATACGGCCACGCCTGATCGTTATTGGCGCCGTTGCACGAATACACGTCGTTGAGCGTCAGGCCATCGTGGATATCGATGAAGTTGGTGGAATTCCACGGCGACCGGCCGCTGGCCTGGAACAGTTGGGATGATCCGGAGAAATCATCCGCGTCCTGGCCGATCGAGATGGTCATGTTGCCAAGTTCGTTCTGTGCTTCGCGCAAACTGTCGCGGAACACGCCGTTCCATTCGGACCAGCCTTTCGGGAATCCGCCGAGCTGATATTCGTTGCTGCCGCTTGCCGCCCAGGGTTCGGCATACAGGTCCAGTCCGCTGCCGCCTGCTGCCGGGCGCACCGTGAATTCCTTGAGGATGCGGTTGATCGCGACGTTCTGGTCGGAGGCATCGAAGTTGAAGCCGCCGCTGGGACAATTCGGCGCCGCGGCTTGTGCAGCGCCATTCAAGCAGCTGTTGCCCAAGATGGGGCCTTCGTCGAAGCGAAAACCATCCACACCCATGGTGGTGGACCAATACGCCAGCGAGTCCACGATCAGGTTTTGCGCTACCGTGTTGTAGGTGTTGTAGTTGGCGCCGGTGCCGGTGTTGTCGTAGAAATACTGGTTGGTCGAATCGAGTTCGTAGTAGGTGGCATTGTCCAGGCCGCGCCACGAATATTCGGTCACCGTGTCGGGATCGGAGCTGCTCCAGCTGCCGCCCTCGGCCGTGTGGTTATAGACCACATCCATGTACACCTTGATGCCGGCTTTGTGGAATGCCTGCACCATCGCCTGGAATTCCGCGGTCGGGCCGCCAGGTGCCTTGTTGTAGGCGTAGCGGCGATCCGGCGCGAAATAATCTTCGGTCATGTAGCCCCAGTAGTTCTGGTCGGCATCCGAATTGGGAATGACATCGTTCTCGTCATTCTGGGTCTCCTGCAGCGGCAGGAATTCCACCGCGGTGACGCCCAGGCTCGCCAGATAGCTGGCCTTGAGGCCGGCGCCGTAATAGGTGCCCTGGTATTGGCTGGCGATACTGGAATCCTGCTTGGTCAGGCCGCGCACGTTCACTTCGTAGATCACATCGTCTTTCTGCGCGCGCGTCGGCTTGCTGCCGATGCTTTGCGTGCTCGGCGCAAGCACGATGCCCTTGGGCGCATACGGGCCGCTATCGATCAGCCGGTACGCCGTGCCAAAGGATGCATCGACGTCGCCACCGGTGGCGAAGATGTCGGCGTTCTGGTTCTGCGCGTTGAGCGGGTCCTGGCTGATTTCCAGCGCATAGGGGTCGAGCAGCAATTTGTTCGGATTGAAACGGTCGCCGTTGCTGTCGACGTCGGAAATGAAACCTGCCGATGAACCCTTTGTCCAGCTCGTGCTGTATGGCCAGTTGGGCCCCCAGGCGCGGTAGCCGTAATAGACCGATCCGGTAATGCCGGCGGCCTGGATCGACGATACCGGTACCACCGATTGCCATACGCCGTTGCCGACCGAACTCATGGCATAGGTAGCCGACTCCTGCGCGCCATAACCGCTGGCGTACAGATACAGCACAATGCGCGTGGCTTTGGACGAATAGACGCGAAAGGTTATCTGGGTTTTCTGCGTGTTATAGCTGGCGCCCAGGCTCATGCTGTCGATCGCAGCATGAACCGGTGCGATCGGCGTGGCAGCGAGGCCGACGCAGATCAACAAGGCGGCGAGAATCTTCGGACATTTCATGCGGGCATGCCTCCATCCTGCTTCGTTGACGAACAGGTTCAATGGACGTGCTTGGCGAGTTTTCCCTGGCGAGCTGCAGGGCCGACATGAAAGTCCGCCTGCGGCAGCGGTGTCGAATACCGAATCGATCTCCCCATCGATTGCGTAGTCACGCTATGCGTTACGGGCTATGCGACAGCTGTTGCGGGCATGGTAGGAAGCATCGCAGTGCAGCAACCAGCGGCTGCATACGTATTCATGCAAAGAAAATATGCGGCTTTCACATGGCCTGCACGATATCGGCACCGGCGCAGGTCTGTGCGCCTGGAAGCAGTGCTGGAAAGTTTTTTTTCGGGCAGCTTTTATCGCGCTCGATCGTCGTGTAGACGAAAGCGCAAGCCGTCATCGCGCTTGGCCCGGAAGCAGCAAGACGGACCGGCTGCCCCGTGGATAAAAAAAGCCGCCGCGATTGTCAGGTCGCGGCGGCTTTTTTAAGAGAAGAGCTTATACGTGTCGGCCGGTTACCACGGTGCGGCGACCAAGGAAATGGGTTCCCAGAAAACCGACGATTTCATTGCATGCGGATCGGCAGCAGTGAGGGCTTCCTGGTGGCGCGACGAGGATGTCCAATCGTTCGAGCGCATGATCGCGAACGCGATGGTCAAATTGCCCTGGAAGGCGGGGATGGCGTCGTGGGCGATGGCGCGCAGCGCCAGATCCGACGAAGTCACTTTCATCGCTTCATAGGCCGAAATGATCCGGCAATGGCTGCGCACCAGCGTGCTGGCGAAAGTTTTATCGAAGGCATCGCCGTCCAGCGATTGCAGCTTGTCCATGGTGGCGTCGCCGCTTGCCGGGAATTTCGGATCGACTCGGATACTGCCGCGCGCCAGCAGCTGCGTCAGGCGCGTGTTGAGCGCGGTGCGTTCTTCGATGATGCGATTGGCGAGATCGATGACGCGCGGGTTCCGGGATTTCTCCAGCGCCAGTTTCGCTACCGCGATCTGCGTTGCATTGTCCGACATGGCTCGCATCAGGAAAGCCTGGTCCGCGGATTCGAGCGGCTGACCGTCGGCAGCGCGTGCAAAGGCGGGTGACAGCACCAGCAAGGCCAGCATCAGCGAGATCGAGATGAGTCCGGTGAAATTCGCAGCGCGCATAACAAACCGCCTATTGCCT
The DNA here is from genome assembly GCF_044904675.1 of Dyella jejuensis. Taxonomy (NCBI): domain Bacteria; kingdom Pseudomonadati; phylum Pseudomonadota; class Gammaproteobacteria; order Lysobacterales; family Rhodanobacteraceae; genus Dyella; species Dyella jejuensis. Next base: position 182,576 of record NZ_JADIKJ010000003.1, read on the forward strand.
GAGCAGAACGCCCCCATGCCTGCAATGTGGACTTATACAAGTTCAAAGAGTGTTTAGAAATTGTCAGTCCGTTACCCAGGAGTCCGCTCGCCAGCGTATTCCTTCAGAAAGCTCGTCCGAACGTGTTGGCCGGGATCGATATTCGTCACGCGACGATGGCATTTGGCAGGGCACGGGCTGTGGGCTCGCCTGGTCGGCGCATCGGCCAATCGCGATATATGAAGTCAACCTTTGTAGTTCACCTTATGAACTGCTAGGGTTGCGCGAATGAACAAGCACTCGCCGGCTTCCGCCATTCCGCTTGCCACCACGGTCGGCGACCTGCGCCTGGTAGTGGGCCGGCTCAAGCGCCGCATGCGCGAGGAAGTCGGCTCGGGCGGACTGACCTGGTCGCAGATTTCGGTACTCGGGCACCTGGACCGTGAAGGCCCCGCCACCGTGACCGCGCTGGCGCGCGCCGAAGGCGTGCGTCCGCAATCCATGGGCGCCACGGTGGCTGCGCTTGAAGGGGCGGGCATGCTGGCTGGCGAGCCCCATCCGACCGATCGCCGCCAGGTTTTGCTATCGCTGACGCCGGCCGCGCGTGAATGGATCAAGGCGAGCCGGACGGCGCGCGAGGACTGGTTGCTGCACGTCATCCAGGGCCGTCTTTCGCCAGCGGAGCAAAAGCAGTTTGCGCGGGGCGTCGAGCTGCTCAAGCGGCTGGTGGATGCCTGGCAATAAATTTTGCGTAGTCGCCACACGGCAACGCGCATGTTGCGCGCTGCCACACCACGGAGCATTCCACCATGCCATGGCTTCACTATCTGGCTTATTTCTTCGGCGGTGCGTTTCTTGCCAACGCCATTCCCCATTCAGTCAGCGGCCTGATGGGCCGAGCTTTCCAGACGCCGTTCGCCAAGCCTCCCGGCGAAGGACTTTCTTCCTCGATAACCAACGTATGGTGGGGTTTCTTCAACCTCGTGGTCGGCTATCTGCTGATCTGCCACGTTGGCGATTTCGAGCTGCGCTCGGTGGGCGACGCCGCCGCTGCCGGCCTTGGCGCACTGCTGCTGGCCTTGATGCTGGCGCACCGGTTCGGGCGTTTCAACGGCGGCAACCTGTGACGACAGGCACCTTCCGTTCGTTGCGAGGCTACAACTATCGCGTATGGGCGGCGGGCGCGTTGGTCTCGAACGTGGGCACCTGGATGCAGCGGATCGGGCAGGATTGGCTGGTCCTGACCCAGTTGACGCGCCATAACGCCTCGGCCGTCGGCGTGGTGATGGCGTTGCAGTTCGGTCCGCAAATCCTGCTGCTGCCGCTGACCGGCTATGCGGCCGATCATTTCAACCGGCAACGGCTGTTGCGTTTCACCCAGGCGGCGATGGGCGTGCTGGCGCTCGGGCTGGGCCTGCTCACCATCACCGGCGTGGTGCAACTGTGGCAGGTGTATGCCTTCGCGTTGACGCTCGGCTGTGTAACGGCGTTTGATGCCCCGGCGCGCCAGACCTTCGTATCGGAGCTGGTGGGCGAGGAAGACCTGTCGAACGCCGTCGCGCTCAATTCCACTTCCTTCAACGCCGGGCGCATGATCGGCCCGGCGATCGCCGGCCTGCTTATCGCGGCGGTGGGCACCGGCTGGGTGTTCGTCATCAATGCGCTGTCTTTCGGTGCGGTACTTTGTTCGCTGGGCTTCATCCGGCGCGAACAGCTGCATGTGAAGGAGTGGGCACGGCGCAGCCGCGGCAGCCTTACCGAGGGCTTCCGCTATGTGTGGCGGCGGCCGGATCTTCGTGCGGTATTGCTGATGCTGTTCCTGTTCGGCACCTTCGGGCTGAATTTTCCGATTTATATTTCGACCATGACGGTGACCGTGTTCCACGCCGGCGCGGGCCGCTACGGCCTGCTCACCTCGACCATGGCGATCGGCACCGTGATCGGCGCGTTGCTCGCCGCCAGGAGAGCAAGGCCAAGCATCGGGTTGCTACTGGTAGCTGCCGCGGTATTCGGAACGGGCCTGATCCTGGCTGCGTTTTCGCCCAGTTACGAGTTGTTCGGCGCGGTGCTGGTGTTTATCGGCATATCCGCGCAGACCTTCACCACGTCCACCAACAGCCTGGTGCAGCTTTCCACCGAGCCGGCGATGCGCGGCCGGGTAGTGGCGATCCTGCTCGCCATCGCGCTGGGCGGCACCCCGCTTGGTGCGCCGATCGTAGGCTGGGTGGCCGATACGTTCGGTCCGCGCTGGTCGCTCGCGGTCGGCGCCGCGGCGGGGTTTGCCGCCGTGCTGGTGGGGATCGGCTATCAGGTACGGTACCAGGGCCTGCGCATGAGCATCGATGCCGGACGGATGCGTTTGCGTTGGCATGATGATGGCCTTTGAGCTTTCGCGGCGCGCTAACGCCAGCTCACGCGGACGCTGTCGCGAATGCTTTGCTTTGGCAACGTGATCGTCGCGACGGTGTTTTTATCGTCCCAGCTCCACGTCTTCACAGGCTTGCCATCGGCGCTGACCGACTGCGGTTTGGCGGTGGCATGGATGCGCAGCACATAGGCGCGTGAGGCCAGCTGGCCGTTGAAATGGCCCTTGCTCGGCGCGATGACAAGCTGGTGTGAGCCGTCGGCCGCGGTCGCATATTGCATCGAGGTCAGCGCATAGCCGCCCTTGGCATAGTCGAGCGAGATGCCATCGTCTTCGTAGAGGTCGAAGCTGCCATGACCCGAGCCATAGACGTTGACGATGACCGTATCGAGCGGCTTGGCGTTGGAATAGTCGCTGACTTCCTGTTCGGGCACGATCGAACCCTCGCGCATGAATACCGGTGTTTCGTCCACCGCATAGTGGGCGGTAAACGAGCGGCCGCCGTCGTAATGCTTGCCGCTGAAGAAATCGATCCACGACCCGGGCGGCAGGTAGATGGTGCGGTCGCCGCTGGCGGCAAGCACCGGCGCGACCAGCATGTCCTGGCCGAAGAAGTATTCGTGCGAGTGGCGATAGGCCTCTTCCAGCTCCGGATATTGCAAGTACAACGGCCGCAACAGCGGCATCGAGCGGGTATGTGCCTGCCACGTATAGGTATACACATAGGGAATCAGCTGCGTGCGCAAAGTGAAATATTTGCGCATCAGCGCGATGCCCTGGTCGCCATATACCCAGGGCATGCGTACATTGCCCTCGTGCGGATTGGCATGCGCGCTGTGCATGCGCAGGATCGGGCTGAAGGTGCCGAACTCGATCCAGCGCGCATACAAGTCGAATGGAATCTTCGCGCCGTGGAAACCGCCGATGTCGTGGCTGATGTACGGCACCAGCACATTGCCGCCGCGCGCGGTAAAGGCCACTTCGTAGGCCAGCACCGGCCATTGCGAATACGTATCGCCGGTGAAGAAAGCCGGATAGCGTTCGCTGCCCCAATCGCCGTAGCGGCTCAGGATGAAGCCGCGCTGGCCGGTCACCTGCTGGGTGTAGTCGTAGAAAACCTTGTTGGTCCACAGCTGCTTGTTGAGTCCCGGCATGTCCGCCGCGCCGCCGCCGCCATCCACCCACCAGGCGCTCACGCCGGCCTGCATCAGCGGTCGATGCAGGTCGCGCATGAACACGTCGGCCTGCTGCGGGTTGGACAGGTCGAACGCGATCCGCGCCGGTGGCAGTACGTCCCTGATCGCGACGGGGCCGCGGAAAATGCCGCCGCCGTTCTCGCCCGGCACGACGCGCAATGCGATGTCGTTGCGCTGTCCGGCCTTGGCATATGGGCGGATGTCGGTATAGGTAAGGCGGCGCGGCCATTGCACATGGCTATGCTCCACCTCCTTGCCGTTGACGAAGACGCGATAGTTCTGGCCCACCTCGCCCAGGTACAGGTAAAGCGCGTCCGGCAGCTTCGCCGGCAGCAGGATCGACGCGCGATACCAGCCGATGCCGTGGTAATCCGCATAACCCTGTTGTTGCCACGATTGATCGGTACGGATCGGTTTCCACTGGCCGTTGTCGCCATCGGCGGCGAACCAGCGTTGGGCCACGCCCTGGTCCTGCGGATCGGTGGCAAAGCTCCACTGCCGGGACACGTCCAGGTCGAACGATGGCTTGGGCGGCAACGGCCGACCCAGGTCTTTCAATACTTCCGGGGCATGGCTGTCGTTGAAGGAAAGAATGCTTTCCTCCGTGCCGGCATAGCCAGGATGGTCGTTGAGGCTGAGCTTGATGCCGCGATCGTGCAGCCAGCGCAGGAACTGGTCGGGATGGGGAATCAGCGGACTCCAGTCGTAACCGCCCTGCCAACCGTAGTTGTGCCAGGCGAAATCCAGCACCAGCGTGTCGAATGGAATATGGTTCTGGCGCAGGCGCGACAACTCGTCTTCCAGGTATTGCTGGTTGTAGTGCTCGAAGTCCGGCGCGTGCGCGTCGGCGGTATCGGGAAAATACTCGAAGTTGAAATCGGTCACCCAGGTGCCGAGGGTGTAGCGGGGAATCATGGGAATGGCGCCGCACAGCTGCGCGTATTCCTGGAACACGTTCTGGTAATCGTGGTGATAGGTGAACAGGTACCAATCCTGGCCGTAAGGCTTCGCCCGCGGCGTGATCCATTGCGTTTGCGCGTTCCACAGCGGCGTTTGGCTATCATCGATGAAGGCGTAGCCGCTGCGGCTGAGCAGGCCCGGCTTGGCTGGCTCGAGCGGAATGTCGATGCCGGGAATCATGTCGTTGACCGGGCTTTCCAGGTCCAGCTTGCCCTTGGGCAGATTCGCTTCGCTGACGTGGTCGAGCGAATAGGTGAGGCCGCCGAGATTTTGCGTATCCACTTGGCCCGGATGCCACGCATGCTCGGCGCCGCCCGTGTTCCAGCTCACCTTGAGGTTATCCGCGCTGAAAGGCCCGGTATTCAAGCGGTAGCGCAACGTCATCGCGCTGGTGCTTGCGACCAGCCAGCCGTTTTCCTTCGCCGAATGCACCGGCACCGCGGGCCAGTCGCGCTTTTGCACCACGGCGGTGGGCGCATCGGCAAAAGTACCGGTGGGCGCGTATTCCATGCGCACCAGTGACGGCGTAAGGAACTCGAACCGCGCATCGCCTGCCACCACGGCCGAAGTGTTCTGCGCTTGCGCGTCAGCAGCCGGTGCGAGTGGAACGAAGGCGAACCCTAACCAGCAAGCGATGAAGCCCGTACAGCGGAAGCATTTCATGCGGCAATCTCAGCAAGTCATCGGAGCAGCCAGGTTTTATACTCGCCGCGCCGAGGTAATGGCACCCCCTGGCAGAGCCCGCGATCGATCTGGCCGCTTCGCCACCCATGGAATACGCGCTACGCCGCGTGGCCGGCCCAGTAAGCGTCCCCAAACTGGCGATGAAGCTGATTCACCCAGCCAATAAAAAAGGACGGAGGCGATGGCCTCCGTCCTCCCAGCGATGACCTGCGATGGAATTACTGGCTCAGCGTTGTGATCAGCGCCGCCTTCGGACTGCCCCAGCCGGTCACCAGGTCATAGCCCGTTACAGCCGAGTAGCTGCCGGACTTGCCGCTGGTGATGTCGTGGAAGTCGGTGGAGTAGGTGCTGGTGGTCTTGCCGCCGGATTCGTTCTCCGGATACACGGTTGCGTTGAAGTTACCGATCGGGGCGCTTCCGTTCGCCGCCAGCTGCTGGTTGACCAGCGCGATGAAGCCCGCCCACATCGGCGCGGCAAAGCTGGTGCCACCGTAATCGTTAGCCGTGCAGGTGGTCTGGTCGGCGCAGACATAGAAGGTGAAGTTGGCATTGGCCGATACGTCCGGACCATTGCGATAGGTGGTCGAGCCCTTGTTGCTCGAATTGATTACGCCGGAAAGTTTTTGCCACGAAGGAATGGCGATCTTGTCCGGCGAGATGCCGCCGCCGCTGTCCACCCATGCCGTTTCCGACTTCCAGGCGCCGCCCGCGCTGGCGGTGGTCAGGTCGGTGCCGCCGACGGAAATAACGTAGGCATCGTCGGCTGGCCACGCTTCGTTGCGCGAGGACCAGGTCGAGCTATCGCCGGATGCCGCGAAGAACGTCTGGCCCTGCGCGGCCATCTTCTCGAAATACGGATCGAGCGTGGACGGATCATCGGGCGTCCAGCCCCATGAGCAGCCGATGGTGGTCGGCAGCGGACTGTGCGTGGTCATCGCACTGATGATGGCGGTATCGGTGGAACCGACATACATCACCAGGCTGCTAAGGCCCGGTGCCATGCCCAGCGCCTGCGTCATGTCCAGCGTCTGCTCGGTATCGTCGCAATTGCTCTTGGCGGTACAGGAGGTGCTGGTGCCATCGACCGAAATGACCGAGACCGGCACATTATTGGTCTGCTTGGCGTTCTTGTAGTACGTAGTGAGGTCGGCCAGGTCGGTGCCTTCGTATTCGAACAGGCCAAGGTTCTGACCGGCACCGGTAAGGGCGCTGCCGCCGTAGTAGGCAGCACGCATATCGCTGCCGAGGAACGATGACGACGGGCCGGAACCGGTGGTGGCGTGACTGACCACGGCATCCGGGCTGATGCCGCTGGCCGCTGCGTAATCGCTCTTCTTCACGTACAGCGGCTTGGGAATCGAATAATTATTCAGGCCCGAAACGTGCCACAGCGGAATCGCCAGCGAGGTGGTGGGCTCGCGATCGGCGCTGAAGAAGTTGCGGCTTTCGGTAGGATGCTTGTAGACGCGCATCTTCACGTTGAAGGCCGATTCCACCGCGGAAACCGGACCGGCAATCTGCACGTCCATGCCATCGCGGCTGCCGCCGGTAACAGTGAAGCCGTGCTTGGTCAGGTAATCCACGACGGTGGCGTAGTCATTCTGGGTGGGGCCGAAACGTGCGGTGAATTGCGCGGGCGTGAGGTAATGATGGAAATTGGGGCTGGCCGGATTGGTGACATCCGCCACGAATTGATCCAGGCCCGCCTGGTCGCGCACTGGCAGCACGACATCCAGGCTCATCCATTGCGTGGCCGGCAAGCTGCCGACCAGCTGCGCCGTACCTTGGTTTACCGCATCCCTCACATGGTGCGTATACACCTGCGCAGCATGGGCTGCGTTGGTAGCACCGAACACCATGGCGATGGCAAGCGAAAGACCGCAGGCTTTGCGAACGAGGCCTGTGCCGAGCGTTGTATAAGTTCCAGTCGAATCTGTTCTAGTCATAACTAGCTACTCCCTAAGTGAGCTGTGACAGAGAAAGAAAGATCGAGGAAACAAACGAGCTACTCCCCTCCCCAGGGGTGCCGAATGGCCGCCGGAGCGTAAGACTGCAATTGTGCTTGCCGAGTGAAAAGACGTGTGTTTTGGCGAAAAAAGTTCTTGTGGCGCGAGCGTGCATAAGTGGGACAGGTTGCTTTACAAAGATGATGCGGCTTCTGAGTATCCAGTCATGGCGGCGTGCAAGCACCTGTAGCACGTAACGTGCTTACCTGGCAGCGTGGGTCCTGCTTTGATCGCACCCAACCATTGCGAACAGGCAGCTTCGCCGTGCGCAGATCGGGCCGATATAGAACTTCATTGTCAATCGACGGCTGATATCTGCGCACTGCCGCGACGCCGATCAATCGGCGCGGCTTGCCCGATAACCACTAGGCGTTTTGCACCAGGCAGCGTAGCTTTCGTTCCAAAGAGGCCTGCCTTGGCTGCCGTTCTTTTGGGAGTCACATGAAACATCACCTATTCACAGCCGCCATCCCCGTCGCCGCCATGGTGCTGTATGGCTTCGGTTTGACTGGCGATGCTTCGATGCTCTTTATTGCCGGCGCAGCATGCGAACTCTGGTTCTGGGTTCGGTTGCTTGCCGGAACGCATCCGTTAAGGAAGAGAGTATGAAAAAGACGGACACAGCCGCGGCTCAGTCGGCGTCCGAGCTGATTGATACCAGAATTGCCGAACTCGCAGACTGGCGTGGACAGATCTTGTACAGGGTGCGCGAACTCATCAAAGAAGCCGACCCGGACGTGCAGGAGGAATGGAAGTGGAGGGGTACTCCCGTTTGGTCGCACGATGGAATCCTTTGCACCGGCGAGTCTTACAAGGCGAAGGTGAAGCTGACCTTCGCCAAGGGAGCGTCGTTGCAGGATACGGCCAAACTCTTCAACGCGAGCCTCGATGGGAACGTAAGGCGCGCGATCGACCTGCACGAAGGGGACGTGGTCGACGCGGAAGCGTTCAAGGCACTCGTCCGTGCTGCGATTGCTCTCAACACCTCGGTGAAAAAAGCCAGGTCAAAGCCAAACAAGTAGGCTATCTACCTTTGCCCAAACCGAGCTTGCCTGTCCCTCAGGCAACTTGACGATCTACGAACTCCAAAGCAGTTCGCACCACTTCGCGTCCTGTCAGCGGAGGGGATTCATTGCAAACGCGCGAGGTGCGAAGCGACCAGTGCTTACCGGCAATAGTGAAGCCAATCATCGTAGTTCGGATGGTCGACGCGCTTTCGCTCAACACGGCCATTTGCGGCCTGGATAATCAGGGTACTGAAGGCCGGCGGCGCCCGCCTGCACGTCCATGGCGTCTGCGAGCTTCGATGGATTTTGTCTTGAACCGAAGCCGGGATTTCCGTCTCGGGAGCTATCCATGCAAAACTTGCTTAGCAGCCAAGCCAGGGTACCCACGGTGAACCAGTCAACTGCCTTATTGAGGGCCTCTGATATAGAGGCCATGAGCGCCATACGTTCGGTCCATACGCTGAATGACAACGCCATTCGACTGAAAAAATCCGTTGGCGATGCCGTGGGATTGACGCAGCTCGGCGCACACATCATTACCCTCATGCCTGGCCATGAGTCGTCCGAATATCACCGGCATCTCTATGAAGAAGAATGCGTCTATATTCTTTCCGGGCGAGGAGAAGCGTTAATCGACGATGAGCGCCATAGCATCGGCGCCGGTGATTTTCTTGGCTTTATCCGACGCGGCCCGGCCCATGTCATCACCAACACAGGGCACGAGCCTTTCGTATTCCTGGTCGTTGGGCAGCGGCTGGAGCAGGACGTATGCGATTATCCGCACCAGAGGGTGAGGCTCTACACGGCTGGTGAACATGAGGCCTACGTCAAACTCTGAAGCGTCGCGGCTGGCGATATGTTCAAACTATTCCGTGAGACATTGAAGCCTCCGCTCCGTTTCTTATAGCTACTGGGTACTGCTGCGCCTTTCGAGGCTATGGCAAACCACGTCTTCAGCCTGAAGCAGACACGTTCTTTCGATAACGTATCGGCAACCATCCACCATCAGGAGAACATCCCATGCAGACTCGCATCCAGGGCACGGTGATGCCCGTGCTGGAAATACAGCTTGGTCCCAACGAAAGCGTCTTCGCCGAGAGCGGCGAGCTGTCATGGATGACTGCATCGATCCAGATGACTACGCATACGCAGATGGGCGGCGGCGGTGGGCTGTTGGGCATGTTCAAGCGCGTGGTTGGCGGCGGCAGTTTCTTCATGACCGAGTACCGCGCCATGCAGGTCCCTGGCGAGGTCGCGTTCGCTGCCAGGATGCCCGGCCATATCGTGCCGGTGCCGGTGGGCCCCGGTAGCGAATACCTGGTGCACCGGCATGGGTTTCTGTGCGGCACACCGCAAGTCACCTTGAGCGTGGGTTTCCAGCAGTCATTGGGCGCCGGCATCTTCGGTGGCGACGGTTTCATGCTGCAAAAAGTCGGTGGCACGGGCACAGCGTGGCTGGAACTCTCCGGCGAGCTCATCCGGAAGGATCTGGCACCCGGCGAAACCTTGCGCGTCCATCCGGGACACGTCGGTGCGTTCCAGGCCTCGGTCAGTTTTCAGATCACTACTGTTCCCGGTATCAAGAACGCCATTTTCGGTGGCGACGGCATCTTCCTGGCTGCGCTTACCGGTCCCGGCACAGTGTGGCTGCAGACGCTGCCGATCTCGCGCCTGGCCCACCAGATTGCCGAGTATCTACCCAACAACGGCAGTGGCGGCGCGCGCGCGGCCGGGGTGGGCGGTGGCCTGCTCGGAGGCATCGTGGGCTCGATGTTGAATGGCGACAACAACTGACGCATGCGGCTTCGCGTTCTTGATGATGTGCATCGGATAGCTATCCGTTCTCCTTTTTCAGTTTTTGGAGAAAAAGCAAACATTCCCCGCTCGACGGCTAAAGCCGAACTCTATGTGTACGCCAGCCTGCCGTTGCACAGGTCACATGCCCGCAACGACGGCATGGGCGGCTTGGCGCGAAGAGGATGTGGACTCGTCAACAACTGCATGGTTCCGCTTCCGCCAAGAAACGGCCTTGGAAAACCCGTCGTTTGCAATCGCCACTTGAAAGGGCTGCGTGGACGATAGCCCAAGGCCGATAGCGATCTGCGTCGGGATTCAGCCCTTGATCAAATAGTCATTTATGGTGTGGGATGGAAATGGCTATCAAGAGATATCAATGCTCTTCTTCCAAGACTCGGCAGCCACGATGGCATCCTGCAGGCATTGCGAGGTGAATGGCTTGGTTAGGATGACAACTCCCTCGGCCGTGCCGGTGATGGCCTCCGAGTCGGCGTAGCCCGTAATGATGATGGCGCCTAGACCCGGTTTTTTCGTGCGTAATTGACGGATGATTTCCCCGCCCGACAGTAGCGGCATGGCGTAGTCGCTCACGACGAGATCGACGTCACCGGTTTGTTGCCGCATGAGTTCGAGCGCTTGCGCGCCATCTGCGGCTTCAATGACGTGGTGCCCCAGTTCGATGAGGAGCGCCGCTGTCGTGGTGCGTACACCGTCATGGTCATCGACCAGCAGAATCTTCTTCGATGTGTCGGAGATGCTCGGCTTCGACTTCAGCGCGCTGTCCTTGGACATTGCCGTTGTACGCAGCCCGCGAGGCAGCCAAAGCGTAACGCACGTACCTTGTCCTACCTCGCTCTCGATGAGCAACGTTCCACCCGATTGCTTGGCAAAGCCATAGACCATGCTCAGTCCAAGGCCGGTGCCTTTGCCGACGTCCTTGGTGGTAAAAAAAGGTTCCGTCACGCGCTCCAGCAGCGCAGGAGAAATGCCGTGGCCCGTATCCGCGACAGATAACACCACGTATTCACCGGGGGCCACTCCGTAAGCGGAGTCCTCAATGACGGTCGCGTTACGGCAGGTAATGCGGATGGTGCCGCCTTCGGGCATGGCATCGCGCGCATTGATGGCCAGATTCACCAGCGCCAATTCCAGCTGCGAAGCATCCGCGTACAGGAGCCACAAATCGGGCATCAGCTCCCACTCCAGCGCAACCAGGCCGCCCAGGGTGTGGGTGAGCAGTTGGTCGACGGCTCTTGAAAGAGCGGACATTTCGATTTGCGAAGGCTCCAGCTTCTGCTTGCGCGCGAACGCCAATAGCCGTGACACCACTTCCGTGCCTTGCTGGGCAGAGCGCCGCGTAATATCAAAGATCCGACGCAGTTCCGGCGCCAGCTCGATACGACGTTCCAGGATTTCCAGGCCGGTCAGGACGGCGGCCAGCAAATTGTTGAAATCATGTGCGATGCCGCCGCTAAGCTGTCCAATCGCATCCATCTTGCTCGCGTGCAGAAGCTGCGATTCGAGTTCCTTGCGATCCGAGACGTCGAGTAACGTGCCTGCATATTCCGCTTTGTCTGATCCTTCGTCCCGCAGCAAGATCGCCTGATCGAGAAAGTATTTGTATTGCCCGTTGGCGCACTGCCATCGATATTCCACCGAATAACCCTGTTTCGCGTGCCGTGATTTCATGGCTTCGATGACGCGATCGAGATCTTCCGCGTGGATGCGATCATGCCAATGGGTGCGGTAACTCTTGACTTCGTCGGGCGAGAAGCCCGTCAACGCCTGCACGTCACCACTGACGAATCGCGGTTCGCGCAGGGTACGATGCTGCTCCTCCAAGTACACCAGTATGGGCAAGGAATTGAGGATGGCCGCCTGGCGCTGCTCGACTTGACGCAATTCCTGTTCGGCGCGTAGCAGTTCGGTATGGGCGCGCATGTTGGCCTGCAGCAGTTCTTGCGCCTGGCTGGCCTTGTGTTGCATTTCCCGCGTGGTCTGAAACAAGTCGACGAACACCGCAACCTTGGAGCGCAGCACGATCGGTTCGACAGGTTTGAAGACATAATCGACGGCGCCCATCGAGTAGCCGCGCATCTGGTGCTCGGTTTCTTTGTTTACTGCCGAGAGAAACACGATGGGAATGCGTTTGGTCTGTTCGCGGTCGCGAATGATTTTTGCGGTTTCGTAGCCGTCGATGCCTGGCATATAAACGTCAAGCAGGATAACCGCGAATTCACCCTTTAGCAGATGGCGCAACGCCTCTTCGCCGGACTTGGCCACGACGACATCGGCAAGGTCTTCCAGCACGGTCTTCAGCGCAAGCAGGTTGCGCTCGTCATCATCGACAATCAGGATGCGAGCTCGATCATTTCTGTCACGCAGCACAAGAGAGCCGCTGTCCGGGTTCGTTAAATCGCGCGACCTTCGTTCCTGGGCATTGGTACTCATGGTGCCGCCGTCTCCGTGACTTTCCGGGATTGAGCCACCCATACGCGCAACAAGGCGAGCAGTAATTCGATATCCACCGGCTTGGCGATGTAATCCGAAGCGCCTGCATCCAGGCATTTCTGGCGATCGCCCTTCATGGCCTTGGCCGTCACGGCAATCAGTGGAATGCCGGCTATGGCGGGCTGTGCGCGGATTTGCTGCATGGTTTCGTAGCCATCCATCTCGGGCATCATGATGTCAATCAGCGCCAGATCTATACCTGGGGTTTGTTGAAGAATGGCGATGCCGTCACGGCCGCCTTCAGCATGGAAGACTTCCACGTTATAGCTTTCCAAAACACTGGTGAGTGAATAGATATTGCGGATATCGTCGTCGACGATCAGGATCTTGGCGCCGGCAAGTTCGGGTACGGCGTGCGGTTCGTTGCGGATCTCGGCCGGCGGGGCGGCTTCCTCGGTGGCGGATGATGCGGATGGATTGCGTGCGAACTCGGCAAGGCTGGCGAATATCGCAGCCAATTCCTCGGTGGACGCCGGCTTTTCGGTGGCCCCGATGGCACCAAGGGATAACGCCGACCGCAGCTTTTCCGCACCGGAAATCACGTGGATCGGCATGTGCATGGTTTGGGGGTCATGCTTGAGCAGATCCAGCAGCACCAGTCCATCGATATCGGACAAGCCAAGATCCAGCGTGATGACATTCGGCTGGAGCTTGCGCGCCAAGGCCAGGGTGCCCGCGCCTGCCGTGGCGACCACGCCCTTGAGCCCCGCTTCTCGCGCAATGTCCAGCAGGATGGCGGCAAAGGTCGCATCGTCCTCGACGATCAGAGCAAAAGGCGAGTCCCCTAATGCTTCGCGATCATCAGTGACTTCCATATGACTGACCAGGACATTGGGCACCGTCGCGCCGCTATTGTCATAACGGGCCGTGCTGGTGCCTGGTGTCGAAGCCACCGCATTGCCGGCCTCGATCGGCACGAACAGGGTAAATGTCGATCCCTGACCAGGCATCGAGCGCACTTGCAGTTCACCGCCGAGCAAGCGTGCGATCTCCCGGCTGATGGATAGGCCAAGGCCGGTGCCGCCATATTTGCGGCTGGTGGTGCCATCGGCTTGTTGAAAAGCCTCGAAGATCAATTTCTGCTTGTCTTTGGGGATGCCGATGCCCGTATCGGTAACGGCGATCCCGATAGCGCGCTGCACATCACGCAATACCGGATGGCTGGTGCTCCATCCCCCGGTTACATGCTTGACGGCGAGCGTGACGCTGCCGCGCGCGGTGAACTTGAACGCATTGGAGAGAAGATTGAGCACCACTTGCTGCAGGCGCTTCTCGTCGGTACGGATGGAGTGGGGCAGCGCAGAGTCGAATTCCACGCTGAATTGCAGATTTTTGTCCGCGGCGATCTGCCGGAAGGTGCGTTCCATATGCTGCTTCAGGCTGCTCAGCGGCATATCGGCGATCTCGATCGATACCGTGCCGGATTCGATCTTCGATAGATCCAGAATATCGTTGATCAGGCTAAGCAGGTCCGAGCCGGCCGAATGGATGGTACGGGCAAACTCGGTCTGCTTTTCATTGAGATTGCCCTGTGGATTGTCGGCCAGCAGCCTGGACAAAATCAGCAGCGAGTTCAGCGGCGTGCGCAGTTCGTGGCTCATGTTGGCCAGGAACTCGGACTTGTATTTGGAAGTGAGCGCCAGCTGTTCTGCCTTCTCCTCGACCGCACGGCGAGCCATGTCGATTTCGAAGTTCTTGGCCTCGACCTGTTTCTTTTCGTTTTCCAACAGCTGCGCTTTCTCTTTCAGTTCTTCGTTGGTAGCGTGCAATTCTTCCTGTTTAGTAGTGAGTTCGGTCTGGCGAGCCTGGAGTTCCTGGGTCAGCAACTGTGACTGCTTGAGCAAACCTTCGGTACGCATGGTTGCGGCGATCGTGTTGAGCACGATGCCAACCGATTCCATCAATTGGTCGAGGAAGCTTTGGTGGGTCTCGTTAAAGCGGTTGAAGGACGCTAACTCGATCACGGCCTTTACGTCGTCCTCGAACAGGGCCGGCAAGACAGTGAGGCTTGCCGGTGCTGCGTGACCGAGGCCGGAGCCAATCCGGATGAAGTCGCTGGGAACTTCCGTCAACAGGATGGCGCGCTTGTCCGCGGCGCACTGGCCGACCAGCCCTTCGCGCAGCTTGAAGGTCGGCTTGAGCTTCTCCTTGCTTTCGGCGCCGTAGCTTGCGACCAGATCCAGTACCGTATCGTTCTCCTCGCGGCGCGTTACATAGAACACGCCATATTGCGCATTCACCAACGGTGCCAGCTCGGACATGATCAAATTGGATACGGTCGCCAGATCGCGTTCGCCCTGCAACATGCGCGAGAAGCGGGCAAGGTTGGTCTTGAGCCAATCCTGCTCCGCGTTTTTCAGGGTCTGGTCCTTCAGGTTGCGGATCATTTCATTGATGTTGTCCTTGAGCGAGGCCATCTCCCCGGACGCTTCCACCGCGATGGATCGCGACAGGTCGCCCTTGGTCACCGCGGTGGCCACATCGGCGATCGAGCGCACCTGATTGGTCAGATTCGCGGCAAGCTGGTTCACGTTGTCAGTGAGATCACGCCATAGGCCCGCAGCGCCGGGAACGCGCGCCTGGCCACCCAGCTTGCCCTCGATGCCTACTTCGCGCGCCATGTTGGTGACCTGGTCGGCAAAGGTGGCGAGGGTCTCGATCATGCCGTTGAAGGTGTCCGCCAGCGCGGCAATCTCGCCTTTGGCGTCCACCGCCAACTTGCGCTTGAGATTGCCTTGCGCCACGGCGTTCACCACGTCGGCGATGCCGCGCACCTGATTGGTCAGGTTGGTCGCCATCAGGTTGACGTTGTCGGTCAGGTCCTTCCAGGTGCCGCCCACGCCAGGTACTTGCGCCTGGCCACCCAGCTTGCCCTCGGTGCCGACTTCGCGTGCCACGCGGGTGACTTCCGATGCGAACGAATTGAGCTGGTCCACCATCACGTTGATGGTGTCTTTGAGCGCGAGGATTTCTCCCTTTACGTCCACGGTGATTTTCTTGGAAAGATCGCCTCGCGCCACCGCCGTCGTCACGTCGGCGATGTTGCGTACCTGGCCGGTCAGGTTGTCGGCCATCAAGTTGACGTTGTCGGTCAAGTCCTTCCAGGTACCGGCTACGCCGCGAACCTGCGCCTGGCCGCCGAGCTTGCCTTCCGTGCCGACTTCGCGCGCCACGCGGGTGACTTCCGATGCAAACGAATTGAGCTGGTCGACCATCGTGTTGATGGTGTTCTTCAGCTCCAGGATTTCGCCCTTGACGTCCACCGTGATTTTCTTGGAAAGGTCGCCCAGCGCCACCGCGGTCGTCACTTCCGCAATATTGCGTACCTGGCCAGTCAGGTTGGCCGCCATGGCGTTGACGTTTTCAGTGAGGTCTTTCCAGGTGCCGCCGACGCCGATCACCTGCGCTTGGCCGCCGAGCTTGCCTTCCGAGCCTACTTCACGCGCCACGCGAGTCACTTCGGAGGCAAAGGAGTTGAGCTGATCCACCATCACGTTGATGGTGTCTTTCAATTCCAGGATTTCGCCCTTGACGTCCACCGTGATTTTTTTGGAAAGGTCGCCGCGGGCCACCGCCGTGGTGACCTCGGCGATGTTGCGCACCTGGCCGGTCAGGTTGCCGGCCATCAGGTTCACGTTATCGGTCAGGTCCTTCCACGTGCCGCCGACGCCTTCGACGCGCGCCTGGCCGCCGAGCTTGCCTTCCGAACCCACTTCGCGCGCTACGCGGGTCACTTCCGAAGCGAAGGAGTTGAGCTGGTCCACCATCACGTTGATGGTGTTCTTCAGCTCCAGGATTTCGCCCTTGACGTCCACCGTAATCTTCTTGGACAGATCGCCGCGGGCCACCGCCGTGGTGACCTCGGCGATGTTGCGCACCTGGCCGGTGAGGTTGGCGGCCATCAAGTTGACGTTATCGGTAAGGTCGGCCCAGGTCCCGGCCACGCCGGGCACCTGCGCCTGGCCGCCGAGCTTGCCTTCGGTGCCCACCTCGCGCGCCACGCGGGTGACTTCCGAGGCGAAGCCATTGAGCTGGTCGACCATCACGTTGATGGTGTTTTTCAGCTCCAGGATTTCGCCTTTCACATCGACCGTAATTTTCTTCGACAAATCGCCCGATGCCACCGCCGTGGTGACCTCGGCGATGTTGCGCACCTGGCCGGTGAGATTGTCGGCCATCAGGTTCACGTTATCGGTCAGATCCTTCCAGGTGCCGGCCACCCCGGGTACCTGCGCCTGGCCGCCCAGCTTGCCTTCGGTACCGACTTCGCGTGCCACGCGAGTGACTTCCGAGGCGAACGAGTTGAGCTGGTCCACCATCACGTTGATGGTGTTTTTCAGCTCCAGGATTTCGCCCTTCACATCCACCGTAATTTTCTTCGACAAGTCGCCTGAGGCGACCGCCGTGGTGACCTCGGCGATGTTGCGCACCTGGCCGGTCAGGTTGTCGGCCATCAGGTTTACGTTATCGGTGAGATCCTTCCAGGTACCGGCCACGCCTTCGACGCGCGCCTGACCGCCGAGCTTGCCTTCGGTGCCCACCTCGCGCGCCACGCGCGTCACTTCGGAGGCGAAGGAATTGAGCTGGTCCACCATCACGTTGATGGTGTTTTTCAGCTCGAGGATTTCACCCTTTACTTCTACGGTGATCTTCTTGGACAGGTCGCCCGAGGCGACCGCGGTCGTCACCTCGGCGATATTGCGCACCTGGCCGGTGAGGTTGGTCGCCATCGCATTGACGTTGTCGGTCAGATCCTTCCAGGTGCCGGCTACGCCCTTTACGGTCGCCTGGCCACCCAGCTTGCCCTCGGTACCCACCTCGCGGGCGACACGGGTCACTTCGGAAGTGAAGGAAGCGAGCTGCTCCACCATCGTGTTGACCACTTTACCGATGCGGAGGAATTCACCACGCAGCGGTCGTCCATCAATCTCGACGGTCATGGATTGCGAAAGATCGCCCTTGGCCACGGCGCCGATGACCCGGGCGACTTCGGCCGTCGGCTGCACCATGTCCTCGATGAGCTCGTTGACCGCATGGATGGCGCTCTCCCAGCCACCGGTCGCATTCTTTACCCGTCCACGCTGGGTGATCTTGCCTTCTTTGCCCACGACAGTGGACAGGCGCTCGAATTCCTTGGTCATTTGCTGATTGAGGCTGACGACCTCGTTGAATAACTGAGCGATTTCGCTGTCGCTGCCAGCGAGATCGTCAGGAAGCCGAACATCAAAATCACCTCTGCGCAGACGCCTTAGCGCGGCGATCAACTGCCGGCGCTCCAGGAACTCCCGTGCGGCTTCGGCGTTGGCTACGGATTCCGTGATTGACATTGGCTTTGCCCAAGGAGGAGTGCGCCGGCCGAAAGGCAAGCGCAAGGTATAGGATTCGAACGAACGCCCTTAATACTGTCGTACTCGAAGAGGTCTGCCAATGCCCCGACGACGCTAAACGCGAGGTTAGTAGCCAAGGTTTTAAAAAAATCGACAGTTACTCTTCCAAAGTCCAGGCCGCGGTGAAAAAGGCGTGAAACTTTTTCAGGTATTTTTTTGCCGTTGTTTTTAACTGCGTCTTCTAAAACCCGACCCCGAACGACGTTATCTTCAAAACCAAGCTGGTATACCCTCGGGCGAGCGTAAAAAATTGCAGGACTACTGCTTCCATGCAGGATTAATCACTGGCAAGGGAAGGCGTATTGTGGAGTCATGACGTTGGCGCATTGCCATGGAGTGAACCATGCGCAAGGTGGGTAAAGTCCGTTACCTGAAAATGGGCGCGCTTAAGACTCAGGGTGCCAGCGGCTTGCTTTTCACCCGAGGCGAACGCACTCGCGCGATGAAGATCGCCAACGTAAAATGCCGAGCGCTCACTCTCCCAAGGAGCTGCCTGTCATGAATATTTCAAATATCAGCAGCACGCAGTCGCAGCCTGTAAGTGGACTCGTTGCTGCTGAGCATGCCAGGCACAAAAAGGCCCTCGATGGGTCGACGTCGACAGCGCTCATGGCGTCGACGGATTCCTCCGCCACCACCGTGAACCCGCTGGCTTCAGCTGTTGCCGCTGCACTGTCGCAACTTGGACTAACTTTCTCGCCTCATAAAGCTGGCTCGGATAATGCCGCTACGCCGCTCGCACGCCTGCCAAGGCAGCTGAAAGCTTCGCAGCAGGTACAACAGTACAGAAATATCGCAGCGACATTTTCCAACCTGGCCCAGGCGCTGAATGCCAACTCAAGCAGCGCAGTGCCTACCTCGAGTGGCGCCACTGGTTTGACATCCGTATTCCAAGACCTTTGGGCGTCACTTGGCTCGTCATCCGGATCAGGAACACCCACCGATTCTTCGAATAGCACGATCCCAAGCCTGCAATCGTTTCTGCAAACGTTGGCGCATAATTTCAGTGAAAGCGGCATTTCTGATTTACGTGGGGTGTTTGTCGACACGATCGTTTGAAGACTTGGCTATTAAATATTAGAAAAAATAAAAACCATAGGGTTGGCTGCTTATATGTCTTGAGCAGCCTTGATTGGCCTCGCAGCAGGAACATGGTTGATTCGGCCTGATGCTTCACGTGTGGCCTAACAATTGAACCAAGGCAGACGTTCGCCAACTCGGGCATCAGGCGCTTCAAACCCCTGCGATCGTCAGCATGAGCAATCGAGACGAGAATGCCGCAATACCTGATCTCTACTACCTTCCCGACAACTATGATCCGTCCATCGAAACCGAAGCGACTATCGAAGCAATTCATGCACTTAATAAGGAAATGATCGCTGCTGGTGTCAGGAAGTTCGCTTGTGGTCTGAGCCCAAAGGCAATAACACTCGGGGCAGCCCGACGGTGAGGTGATCGTCATTGACGGGCCATATCTGGAGGCCAAGGAGTACGTGGGCGGCCTTGCGATATTGGAAACCGCAGATCTGGATGAGTTGCTGGCGTGGCGCGCAAAGGTGCCAAAGCGTTCCGTTCAGTGATCGAGGTGCGGGAGGTCTTCTTCATGCCGGCCCCCGCAAAGGAATGAGCGGGACGGCATGGATTGCGTAGGCGGCGTTGGGCTCCGTTGCGCGACAGACCTGGCAACCAGAAAATATTGACCAGGCGGCGACAACTGGTATCGCATCGCCCACAGCCGGCATTCATTTGCACCAATCCAGCGCATTGCCCATGATGGTGCAATGAACGAACAGCATTTCCTTGGCTGGGCTGAGCAGATGTCGACCGGGTTGGCGGTGGTCGATGGGCGGTTGCGGGTGGAATGGATCAATCCGGCGCTGGCGGAACTGCTGGGTCTCGGGTTACGGCACGCACTGGGTTTGCCGTTGGCGGGATTGCTGCAGGATGCGGGGGTGGCGGAGCAGGCGGTGCGCAGCCTGGCCGAGCAGCGCTCGGTGCAGTGTCGAGACGTGGTGCTGCCTGGGACTGGGCACGGGCAGCGGGTGGATGTGGCGCTGCAGCCGCTGGATCCGGGCCGTTTGTTGGTGGAGGTGCATGCGCTGGCGGAATCCGCACCGGCGGCCTCGCCGCTGTCGGCGACCTTGCGCGGCTTTGCACACGAGGTGAAAAACCCGCTGGCGGGTTTGCGCGGCGCGGCGCAGTTGCTGCAACGGCGGCTGGATGACGTGGACATGCAGGCATTGGCGGGCATGGTGATCGCCGAGGCGGACCGGCTTGCGGCCTTGGCGAATCGCCTGTTGCGCCATGATGGCGCGCCGCAGCTGGGAGCGGTAAATCTGCACCAATTGCTGGAACGGCTGAGCGAACTGATCCAGTCGGAAGCGTCGCCGCCGCGTCTGCGGCATGACTACGATCCGAGCCTGCCGGATATGCACGGCGATGCCGATCGCTTGCTGCAAGTGATGCTTAACCTCGCGCGCAATGCGATCGAGGCGGGAGCGACGACGCTTACCTTGCGCAGTCGCGTCGAGCATGGCGTGCGCGTGGGCGAGCGCATGTTTCGCAGTGCCTTGCGCTTGGATGTGATCGACGATGGCCCCGGCGTGCCGGCCGCGTTGCGCGATACATTGTTCGAACCGCTGGTCTCGGGCCGCGCCGATGGCACCGGGCTGGGATTGGCTTTGTCGCGCGAAATCGCGCATGAGCATGGCGGTGAGTTGCGCTACGCCAGCCGACCTGGCGAGACCGTGTTTTCCCTCTATCTTCCGTTGCCACCGCGCGCAGGTGCGGCGATAACCCCGGCTGGACATGCCCATGGCTAAACATTCCGAAACCTCCGGGATCTGGATCGTCGATGACGATCGCGGCGTGCGTTTCGTATTGGCCGAAGCGCTGCGCGATGCCGGATGGCACGTGCGCGAATTCGAAGAGACCGCCGGTGTGCGTAAGGCTTTGCGTGACGCGACGCCCGCATTGCTGGTTACCGATGTACGCATGCCGGGCGAAGGCGGCCTCGTGTTGCTGGAGGAATTGCGCGCTCGGCAGATCGGCCCGGTCATCGTCATGAGCGCCTATACCGATGTGGCGACCACGGCGGCAGCTTATCGGGCCGGTGCGGTCGACTACCTCGCCAAGCCTTTCGACCTGGACCAGGCATTGGCCGCGGTGCAACGTGCCCTGGCCGAGGCAGCGCACCCTGAGCCGATTTCCCCGGCGCCGCTGGCCCCCGCGCATGCGCTGCTTGGCGAAAGCGCGCCGATGCGCGAAGTCTTCCGCTTGATCGGTCGCATCGCCGCCAGCGATCTCAACGTGCTGGTGACGGGAGAAACGGGAACCGGCAAGGAGCTGGTGGCGCGTGCGCTGCATGAAGAAAGCGCGCGCCGCAACAAGCCGTTCGTGGCCTTGAATACGGCGGCGATTCCCAGCGAACTGCTCGAAAGCGAATTATTTGGCCATGAAGCTGGCGCATTTACCGGCGCGACCCGGCGTGTGGCCGGACGCTTCGAGCAGGCCGAGGGTGGCACGCTGTTCCTGGACGAGATCGGCGACATGCCGTTGATCTTGCAGACGCGCCTGCTGCGCGTGCTGGCGGGTGGCGAGTTCTATCGCGTGGGTGGACGCGAATTGATCCGCTGTCATGTGCGGATCGTCGCGGCCACGCATCAGGATCTGGATGCGCGCGTCGCGGCAGGGTTATTTCGCGCCGACCTCAAGCATCGGCTTGACGTAGTGCGTATCGAATTGCCGCCGTTACGGCAGCGACGTGCCGACATCCCGCTGCTGGCGCAGCACTTCCTCGCTAATGCGGCGCAGGAGCTGAAGCTTCCGCCCAAGCGCTTTTCCAAGGCGGCGCTGAAGGCGATCGCACAGCGCGATTTTCCCGGCAACGTGCGCGAACTGGAGAATCTTTGCCGGCGTGTGGCGGTCATCGCTTCGGGCAACGAAATCCTGCCTGCCGATCTGGGCAAGTCCACGCAGGCGCCGCGCGGCGACTGGACCGATGCGCTGCGCGATTGGGCGGACCGCGCGCTTGAGCTTGGCGAGGCGGAGATCCATGCGCGCGCGCGCGAGGCGTTCGATCGCGTGCTGCTGGAAGCCGCGCTGGCGGCGAACGAGGGTCATCGCCAGCATGCGGCGGCGGCGCTGGGGGTCGGGCGCAATACCTTGACGCGGAAATTGGGAACGTCGCGCCCGCGACGCAAATCATAAGAGGAAACAACTATGCCGACCGTGACGGTTCGCCCCGCCAGGCGCGAAGATATTGCCGCCATCGCCGAATGGAATGCGGCGATGGCGTGGGAGACAGAGCACAAACGCCTCGATCTGGAGGTGCTGCTGCGCGGGGTGGGCGCGGTATTCGACGAGCCGCGCCGAGGCTTCTACAGGATCGCCGAACGGGACGGCTGCGCGGTGGGTTGCTTATTGGTGACCTACGAATGGAGCGATTGGCGCAACGGCGATTTCTGGTGGATTCAAAGCGTTTATGTCGCGCCGCAGGCGCGCCGAGGCGGCGTCTTTCGCAGCCTCTACCGCGATGTTGCGCAGCGGGCGAAGGATGCGGGTGCGGTGGGCTTGCGGCTGTACGTAGAAACTGAAAACCGTCGCGCACAAGCAACGTATCGGGGACTGGGCATGGAACAGTGCCACTATTTCCTGTACGAGCAACTGCTTTAGCAGCGGCGAGGCGCCGCGCGGGCGAAGCTTGCGCGCTTTTTCCGGGCGAGGAAGCGCATAGCGATCAGGCAGCCTGTCCGGCAAGCCGCTGCTGGAATACGTCGGCAGGCATGGGCGCGCCGAACAGGAAACCCTGCATTTGCGAGCAGCCGGCTTCGCGCAGGAAACGACTTTGCGCTTCGGTCTCCACGCCTTCGGCGATCACCTCCTTGTTGAGACTGCGCGCCATGGCGATGATCGCGCCGGTAATCGCAGCGGTTTCGGCATCCTGCGTCACGTCGCGAACGAAGGCGCGATCGATCTTCAGCGCATCGACCGGAAAATGCTTGAGGTAGGAAAGGCTGCTGTAGCCGGTGCCGAAATCGTCGAGCGAGAGACGCACGCCGCGCTGGCGGATGCGCCGCAGCAAGCGGATGCTGCCATCGCCGCCGGTCATCATGGTGCGTTCGGTCAATTCGAGTTCGAGCAGGCTGGGATCGAGGCCGGTTTC
Source organism: Dyella jejuensis (assembly GCF_044904675.1). Taxonomy (NCBI): domain Bacteria; kingdom Pseudomonadati; phylum Pseudomonadota; class Gammaproteobacteria; order Lysobacterales; family Rhodanobacteraceae; genus Dyella; species Dyella jejuensis. The sequence continues at coordinate 205,632 of NZ_JADIKJ010000003.1, forward strand.
GTTGAGGATGCCATCAAGGCGTTCGTAGAAGCCGGCATATTGGAACTGCAGCGGTGAGACGTTGACCGACAGGGGAATCGGGCGTCCTTCGCGCTGCCACGCACGCCCCTGCAGGCAGGCCTCGCGCAGGGCCCAGGTGCCGATCGAGACGATAAGACCCGTATCTTCGGCCACTGGAATGAACTGGTCCGGTGCGAACAGGTCCTGTCCGTCCACTTGCAGCCGCAGCAGTGCCTCTGCGCCGACGATATGGCCCAGTCGCGCATCGACCTTCGGCTGGTATTGCAGTGAAAGTTCGTTATGCGCCAAGGCATGCCTGAGCACGTTCTCGATCCGCTGGCTGGCGGCGGAGCGCTGGCTCATTTCTGGCGCGTAGAAACGGTAGCCGTGGCGGCCCTGGGTTTTCACTTCATACATCGCCGCGTCGGCGCTGCGTACCAGGGCATCCGGCTCGGTCGCGTCACGCGGAAACAGGCTGATGCCGATGCTGGCGCGGATGTCGAGCGGCGGCAGGTGCGACACGTGCGTTTGCGTGCAGGCATCCAGCAGTTTCTGCGCAAAGCCGGCGGCATCGTCGGCATCGTCGACACGGGGAAGCAGCACCACGAATTCATCGCCGTTGTAGCGAAAGGCCAAGTCTTCGCTTTCGCGCAGCGCGCCACGGATCTGCTGGGCCACTGCCTGCAGTACCTGGTCGCCCACGCCATGGCCAAGCGTGTCGTTGATGCGCCGGAAGTGGTCCAGGTCCAGATACAGCAGTGCGCATTGGCGGTGGCGCTGGATGGCCATCGCCGTGGCCTGCTCGATGCGCGCGTACAGCAAGCTGCGGTTGGGCAAGCCAGTGAGCGTGTCGTGCTGCGCCAGCTGGATCATCTTCAGCGCCAGCGTGCGGTTCTCGCTGATGTCGTGGCACACCAGCACGCCGCCGGTGACGTTGCCGGCGTGATCGTGGATCAGTGCGGCGGAATTTTCGATTGGCGTTTCGAAGCCGTTGCGGTGGAGCAGGATGGCGCGGCCGCTGAAGTCGACCATCGCATTGCGCCGCATCGCCTGGCGCAACGGATTGTCCAGCGGCTGCCGGTTATTGATATCGCGGATGCGGAACACGTCGTCCAGCGGACAGCCTTTCGCGTCGGCATTGCCCCAGCCGGTCATGGCCTCGGCGATCGGATTGAGCGAGGTAATGTTGAGTGCGACATCGGTCGTGATCACCGCATCGCCGATCGAATTGAGGGTTACCTCGGCCAGCTGGCGCTCGCGGAACAGTGCTTCTTCGTAATGCTTGCGCTTGGTGATGTCCTGCACCTGGCTGACCAGGTAGTTCAGCTGGCCGGCGTCGCTGCGCACCTGGGACACGCTCAGTTGCACGTACACGACATGGCCGTCGCGATGGAGGTAGCGCTTTTCGGTCTGGAAGGCCTCACGCTTGCCATGGCTGATCTGCGCGGACAGCGCCTCGTTCAGCGCGATGTCGTCCGGATGGGTCACATCGCGCCAGTTCATGGTGCGCATCTGTGCTTCGCTGAAGCCGAGCATCTCGCACAATGCGGCATTGACGCGCTGGTAGCGGCCGTTCGGAAGCACCAGCGCCATGCCGACTGCTGCGTGCTGGAACGCTTGCGAAAAGCGCTGTTCGCTTTCGCGCAGCTGCTCTTCCAGGGCGTGCCGTTCGGTGATGTCGGTAAAGACGGTCAGCACGCCGCGCAGCGTGCCGTGCTCGTCGTGATCCGGCGTGAAGCTGCCGTGTACATAACGGTGCTCGGGCTGGCTGAAAAGTTCGCCTTCGTAGCTGGATGCTTGCCCGCCCAGTGCCTGCAGCAGCGCGGCGCGCACGCGCAGGTAGCTTTCCGGATCCAGCACTTCGCTGACCAGCCGGCCCGTCATGGTGCCCGGGTCGACGTCGAACCAGTTGCGGTGGGCTTCATTGGCGAAGACGAAGCGCTCGTCTGGGTCGATGAACGTGATCAATGCTGGCACCCGCTGCACGACATGCGTAAGCAAGTCCGCTCCCGTGAGGGACTGCGGAGCGCCTTCGATGGGGTGCGTCACCTGCGTCATGCGGTTCCGGTTCGAACAGTGTGGGTACATCATGCGCCGGACGGCACCGGAATTGCATCATGCCGGCCGCGCGACCGGCTAAAACCGACCGGATCAATGCAGGGCGGTAGCCGGGGCGCTCAGGGAGCCGCTTTCGTCCAGCACGATCCGGCCCAATGCATGCAAGTCGGAAGAGGCGCCGAAACGGTTGGAAAACGCCGCGATCAGCGGGCCGAGCGCGGCCGGCCGCAGGGGATAGGCATGCGCCAGCACACGTGCGCGGCCGGCGTGGCCGCGCTGCGCCACCGTGACCGCAACGATGCCCAGGCCGGCCGCTTCATGCGCAAACAGGGTGGGCGCTTCATAAGTGGCATCGGCGACCGCCACCGTTTCGGCGAGCCAGCCGTCTCCATGCGCGGGGTCGATGCCGGCAGTGGCGTCAAGCACAAGCGCTAGCCCATGCGCGTGCAGCAGGGCGGCGTACTGGCGCAACTCGAACATGGCGCCCGCGAAGGCATGGCCGCGCTCGGCGGCATCGCCGGTCTGCGCGGCCAGCCATTGCGCCGGCGACTGGATCCAGACCGCGCCTGCGGTATAGCGCAAGGCCAATCCGCGTGCGCTGAGCGCGGTTTCCTCGCGATAGGGCGTGAGCAAGGCCGCTTCCAGCAGTTGCCAAAGCGGTGCGAGGTTGACGTTCTCGTATTGCACGCAGGTAAGGGCGAGCAGGTCGTTGCGGCTGAGGTAACGGGCGTGTTCAAGGCGAATGCCGAGCGTGCGCATCAGCCAGTCCGCGGTGTGTGCGCCGGCTTCGCCGCGACCGACCAGCTCCACTTCCAGTTGTCCGGCCAATTCATCGGCGATGCTGTCGGGTGCCAGCACGCTCAGCGGCAGCAGGCGCATCGGGCCATCGGCATAGGTGGGATCGGGTTCCAGCGGCTGGGCCGGCATGCGGTTTGCGTGGCTGCCGAAGGCTACGACGTTTTCGAGCTGTCCGCGCGGAACGCGGCGCGCCAGTTCGTCCAGGGTGGCCCATACCGGAAAGCCCGGGCGCAGCAGTTCGACCGCATCGAACAATGCGCCCGCCAGAGCCAGCCTGGCCTGCGCCACCTGGGGCACCAGCGCATGCAGGTCCTGCGCGATCAGTGCGGCCAGTTCGGCGGCTTCGTCACGCTCAAGGCTCAGTCGCAATGGGGACCCGCCGGGGGAGAGTTCCAGTGCCAGGACAATGGGCAGGGCTTGCAGCGGGCCGGCTTCCACGCGGTGATTCCAACTCGGGTAGGGCGGCAAGTCTAACATTCGCTGATTGACGGCCAATTCGGGCTTTCAAGCCGGCACCGAGCGGGTTAGCCTTGCCTGATCGGTCGTATCTGGACAGTGAGGCTATGGAAAACACGCAGCAGCGCGTCGGAGTCATCGGCGGCGTGCGCATCCCGTTCTGCCGCAATAACACTGCGTATGCGGACGTGGGCAACTTCGGCATGTCGGTGAAGGTGCTCGGTGCGCTGGTCGAGCGTTTCGGGCTGCACGGCGTGGAGCTGGGCGAAGTGGCGATGGGGGCGGTGATCAGGCACTCCTCCGAATGGAACCTCGCGCGCGAGGCGCTGCTCAGTTCCGGCCTGGCCCCGACCACGCCGGGCATCACCACCGCCCGTGCCTGCGGTACCTCGCTGGACAATGCCATCATCATCGCCAACAAGATCGCCACGGGGCAGATCGAGGCTGGCATTGCCGGCGGCTCGGATACCACCAGCGACGTGCCGATCGTTTACAGCCAGCGCCTGCGCAAGCGTTTGCTGGCAGTGAATCGCGCCAAGACGCCGATGGAAAAGCTGAAGACCGCCGTGCGCGGTTTTTCCTTGAGCGAGTTGAAACCTTCCTTTCCGGGCGTGGCCGAACCGCGCACCGGCATGTCGATGGGCGATCACTGCGAAAAAATGGCCCGCGAATGGCATATCGGGCGCGAAGAGCAGGATCGGCTGGCGCTGCACAGCCACCATAAGCTGGCCGCCGCGTATGACACGGGATTTTTCGACGATCTGGTGGTGCCGTTTCGCGGCCTCAAGCGCGACGGCTTCCTGCGCCCCGAGACCACCATGGAAAAGCTGGCTTCGCTCAAGCCGGCGTTCGACAAGACCTCCGGCCTGGGCACGCTCACCGCGGGCAATTCCACCGGCCTGTCCGATGGCGCCGCGGCGGTGCTGCTGGCGAATGAGGCATGGGCGGCGAAGCGCGGCTTGAAGATCCAGGCTTATTTGCGCGATGCCGAGGTATCGGCCGTCGATTTCGTGCACGGCGAGGGTTTGTTGATGGCGCCGACGGTGGCGGTGCCGCGCATGCTGGCGCGCCATGGCCTCGCTTTGCAGGATTTCGACTTCTACGAAATTCACGAAGCCTTCGCGGCGCAGGTCTTGTGTACGCTGCGCGCATGGGAATCGCCGGAGTACTGCAAGCAGCGGCTCGGCCGCGATGTGCCGCTGGGCAGCATCGACCCGGCCCGGCTCAATGTGCACGGCTCCAGCCTGGCGGTAGGCCATCCGTTCGCCGCTACCGGTGCGCGCATCATCGCCACGCTGGCGAAATTGCTGGAACACAAAGGCGCGGGCCGCGGCTTGATTTCCATCTGTACCGCCGGTGGCATGGGTGTCACGGCCATCGTCGAACGGTAAATGCGTTAGCGCGATCACCTTGGTTCAGCGCTACCGCCGCACCCCAGGGATGCTCTGATCAATGCTACGCAGGCGTCACCAGCTCTGTCTGTTCGCAGACCATAGGTTCGTCGGCGCACGCGGGGAGGGTGCATGGATGTACCCGGCTTTGAGGAGCGAGGAAGGCAGACTGGCCGTCTGTCGAGACGACGAGCCTTCTGGTCATCATGCCGCCTGCGTAGCATTGATATCAGAGCATCCCTAGAGCACGCCTTTCACGCCGGCGCCAAAGGCGGTGATCAGGCGGGTGTAGATCGATTTCGGCGAGATCGCCACGTCGGGGAAGTCGCCCACCGGCTGATAGCAGCGGGTGAAATCGGGGTTGCCCGGCAACATCGGCGTGCAGTCGGGCTTGATCTCGTAGCTGGTGGCATAGCGAAACGGCCAGATGTCGAACAAGGGCAGCCTGGCCGAAAGATCGCCGATCATTTGGCTGAGCGGCCCGAGCACCGGAATGGTTGGCTTGCGCGGCGCGATGACCCAGGCGTTTTGCGGTTCGGTGGCCTGCATGATCGACGCGCGCACCTGCGCGGCAAAACGGGCGTCGTAGACGATCACGCCAGCCTCGGTGTTGTAGTGGTCCGAGCGCGGATCGAAGTTATGCGTGCCGACCATCGCCAGGCTATCGTCGACCACCAATGACTTGGCGTGCAGGCCGAATCGTCGCCCAGCACTGAGCAGGGGGGCGGGCCGATTGCGACGGCCATTGCTGCCGAACAGCCCGGGCCGGCGTTCGGTGCCGGGGAAGCGCTTGCGGCGGGTACCTTTGGCGTCGGGAACGATCGAGGCGTCCGCTTCGTCTTCCTCGTCATCGACATCGGCTTGCATGTAGGCGTCGTTGGCGAACGCGGCGTGCGGCTTCATTTCGAAGATGTCGAAGCCGTATTGCGTGAGGTAATTCTTGCGATGCTTGTACGACAGCGCGTAGACCGCGAAGGCATCGGTGGATGCCAGCGAGTTAGTGGAAACGATGATCCGCGGCGGTGGCGTCTCGTGATGCAGTTGCTCGAAAATCTTTTCCGCGCGCCGGCTCATCACCAGATAGGGCGTCTGCAGTATCACTTCGTGCTTGGCGTTGTTGACCAGGCGCATCAGGTGCGCGGTGAATTCTTGCGCCTCGCGCCGGCTCGGTTGCTCGGTCTTGGCCGGCCGGTCGCTGAAATACTCCACTTTGCCGGTGAGCAGGCTGGTATCGGAAACGTGCTGGGCAAGCCAGTCCGGGTCTTCCGCTTCGGCTTGGGCGCTGGCGACGCGGGCCGGATAGGCATAATGCGGCGCGGGCCACGGTGGCGGAGTGGGATCGCGCCGGATCAACCGGTTCACGTCGCGCAGGTGGGTCAGCGGCACCGAGCGCTTGTGCCGCCAGAACAGATTGAAGCTGGCGGCCATTTCGCGCGCGGCCGGGCCGCCGACCATCACGTCGCGGTCGACGTAGTCGAAATCGTTGTCCCAATTGAAATAGCGGTCTTGGTAATTGCGCCCGCCGGTGATGCCGATGCTGTCGTCCACCAGCAGCAGTTTGTTGTGCATGCGCTGGTTGAACTTGAGGAAGCAGCAAAGGATGCCTGCGGCGAATTCCAGCGGTGGTGTGCGGGAATTCTGGAAAGTGGGGTTGTAGAGACGGACGCGAAGGTTGGGGCTGGTCCTCGCCAGGCGTTCGAGCAACGTGGGGTCCTGGAACGAGAACAGCTGGTCGGCAAGGATGCGCACGTCGACGCCGCGCCGTGCCGCGGCGATCAGCTCGTTGAGCATCAGCTGGCCGGTGTCGTCCTCGTCCCAGATATAGGTTTGCACGTCGATCGATTGGCGGGCGGCGCGAATGAGGTTGATGCGCGCGACCAGCGCGGCCTCGCTGTCGTCGAGCAGGGTCACGACGTGTTCGGGCCGGTCCGGGGTCGAATCAGCCAGCGCCCTGGTGGCGGCATCGAGCAAGGGCGAGGGTGTGGCGCAATGATCGGGCCGGTTGCAGGTGCCTTGGCGATCGACGCTGGCCGCGACGACGGCATCGGCATGCCTGATCTGCGTATGCGTCAGCGTGCAGCCTTGCAGCAGGGCTGCCGCCAGCAGTGCGAGGAGAACGCTGTAATGCAGGCGCATGCAGGGCAATCCGGGTCAGCGGCCGGTCGAGGGTCGCCCGATGGCAAACCGGAAAGCTGCCTGCGCCAGCACCTCTGCCTGAGACTTCAGTCGCTGATGTATCGGCATGCTTCCTCGTTCCTGGGGCCAGCGTCTGCCACGGCACCGTGCAGCGTGGTTTGCGGTATTCGTGCCGGCGGATGCAGGCGAGACCGCGATGCACACCGGCCGCCGCCATCATAACGGGCGCTCAGCGAATTTCGCGTTGCAGCGTGATGCGCAGGTTCAGATCGACGTTGTCGGACAGAGCCAGGCGATCGCTCACCATGCCGAAGACGCTACGGTGCACGTGGCCATGCAGCACGATCTGGCATGGCTCCAGCGCCAAGCGCTCGCAATGCACCGGCCACATGGCGAAGTGCACGGGTGCAGTCACGCCGCGCAGGGTGAGATAACCGCTCAGCGTGCCGCTGTGGTCCAGTTCGCCATGGGCGATCGGGTCGGACACGAAATGGATGACGGGATGGTGTTCGGCATCGAAGAACGCCGGCGTCATCACCCATTGGCGCATGCGCGAGGACGACATCGCGATGCTGTTCACGGCGATCGTGGCATCGACCACCCAGCTATCCGGGTGCGGACCGGACTTGACGTCGCCGTCTACCTGGTTGAAATGGCCGTTGACACTGTCCAGCCAAAGCAGGCGCACGCGGAAGGTGGCCTGGGAGTTGGCTGGATCGATGCGGTACTCGGTCTGGCTGGCGACAGCTAGGGCAGGCAGCAGGAGCAGGCATGGCGCAATTCGCCTCACGGCGACCAGAACGCATCCAGCCGTGCATTGCCCGGTTCGAGCGCTCCATCCAGGTGCAGTACCGCCAGGCCCGCCGGCGGCATGCCGCGAAATTCGTCCGAGCGTCCTTCCACCAGCAGGGCCACCAGGCGTTCGATGCCCGGGTTGTGGCCAACCAGCAGCAGGGTGTTGGCGTCGCCGTGCTGGTCGAGCAAAGCCAGCAATTCGCCGGGTGTGGCGTTGTAGATTTCTGCCGCGGTTTGCATCGCTGGCGCTCTATCCAGCGAAGAAAGCGCCAGATTGGCGGTGGCGCAGGTGCGCTCCGAGGGCGAGCAGAGCACACGGTCGGGTCGCTTGCCATGCGCCTTGAGCCAGGCGCCGGCGTCGCGCGCTTCCTGTTCGCCGCGTCCGCTGAGCCTTCGCACGGCGTCTTCGCCGCCCGGAGGCGCGGGTTGGGCTTCGGCGTGTCGCAGCAGGATCAGTTCGTGCATATGCAAGGATTCTCCTTAATGCTGGCGCTTGATCCAGCGCAGCAGTGGCGTCCAGTCCTGCTGATGGCCGCGCACCTGTTCGGATCCGTAGTCGAAGATGCCTTTGCCCAGCGAGGTAAGCAGCACGTAGGCTTGGGTGTCGCGCAATTGTGCCACGACTGGGAAAGGCGCTTCCTCGGCCAGTTGCGCGATCGCTTCCTGGCTGGCGTGCGTCCATGGCTTGAGCCGATTGCCTACCAGCGCCACTGGCAATTTGCCACGCTTGATCCGGCTGATGCCGCGCAGGTGGTCCAGGAATTGGAGCGTGGCATGCAGGTCGAAGGACGAGGGCAGCGCCGGCACGAGCACGACGTCGGCGTGTTCCAGGTACGGTTCGAGTTCTTTTTGCTGCGAGCCGGCGGCGGTGTCGATCAGCACGCGCTCGGTGTCCTGGGGCAACTTGTCGAGCGCCTTGCGGCCGCCTTCCAGCGCCAGCACGCCGGGGACGTTATCCGGCCGGAGCGTGGCCCAGCGGTAGCTGGAGCCTTGCGGATCGCCATCGATGATCGCCGTGCGCTTGTTGTCCTGCGCCCAATGCGAGGCCAGCTGGGTTACCAGCGTGCTCTTGCCGCAACCGCCCTTGCTGCTTGCTACCAGCACCCTAAGCATCGGTTACCCCTAATGGCGTGAGGTGGACCAAGGGTAGCTTTTGGATCGGGAATAGGGAATGGGCAAAAAGGTAGCAGGGTTTTCCTGCACTGTTCCTCGTTGACGATTCCCATTCCTGCGTCAATCCGCTTTCCTTGGCTCCCAGCCTGCCGGCGCATCGGTGGGCAGGCCTGCATCGTGCAGGGCGGCGAGCATCAGGCTCATCTGGGTACCGCCGTTACGAGCCAGTGCCAGCAGGTGTTGCGATTGGGCCTTGTCGTTCTGCGCGCGCACCGACAATTCGGCGAAGTTCTGTACCTGCCAGACCAGATTGCGGCGGGCGTCCTGGGCGTCCTGTTGCTGCGCCGGATCGGCGCCGAGCGCTTCGCGCAAGTGCAAGCCTAGCGAACGGGCCAGGGGACTGGACCCCCACTCCAGGATCTTGCCCAGTTTCAGGCAATCATCCTTTACCGTTGCGTCCCGGGCGGCCTGCTGCTCGCAGTAGGTGGCGGTGTCGCGCAAGGCTGGCTGCGGCATTGCCGCCGCGGTGGCGAACACGATCAGCATTTGCACGCCATTGGCACCCGCGGCCGAATTCGGATCGATGGTGGCGTTCGGCGGCGGCAGCATGCTGACGGTGCCGGCCAGCGCCTTGAGCGCAATGCCGCTGTAATCGTCATACAGCTGGGCGGAAGCGGCCTTGGCCAGATCCTGGCGGGCATCGTCCTTCTTCAGGGTGTTTGCATCCTGGCTCAGCTTCACCAGCCAGACCGCGGCGTTGTCCGGCGCCTGCTGCACCAACTGCGCCAAGGCGTTGTCGTTTGGACAGGCGTGGGCTTTGGCATCGCAATCGGCCAGGCGCGCCCAGCTGATCGCTGGCCCGGCGTTGCTGGCGTGCGCGGCACGTTCGATCAAGGCATGGAAATTATTGAATTTGGCCTGGTTCGGCAGCGGGCGGGCCAACAGTGCCGCAGCGAACAGGCGATCGGCATCGGCACTGGGCGAAAGCACGCTGACCAGGTCGCCCTGGAAGGCGAGCAGTGCCTTGGCGCGCGCCTGCTGGGTATTCGCGGCGCCGGGAGCTGCCGCCTGCGGACGCGCCGCCACGGTTGCCGTGGCACCAAGTGTGCAGGCCAGGGCGAGGGCAAAAGTGCGCCATCCACGCATCGGAGTGCTCCAATTCATATTGATAAAGCCGCCAGCATAACCGGGCTGGATTGAGGTTGTTCTGAACAGCAGCATCAGCGTTTTCGCTCCATGCGCCTACACGCGCGCAAGCCATGCGAGCTCTTGTTAGCATGGGTGCCTGCCATTGCGTGATGTAGGAGACAGCTGTGGAGTCGTTCTCGATGCTGGCCGAAAGCCAGGCCCCATGGTTCGTGGGATGGGGCACGCTGGCCTTGATTAATGCCGGTCTGGCGCAAGGCAAGAACCGCAATGGCTTGTGGTGGTTCTTGTTGTCGCTACCGTTCGGTCCGCTTGCCACGCTGGTGCTGGTGGTATTGCCGAAGGTGCGCAGCCGGCTGTTTTGAAGCCGGCAATGAGGAATCGTGAAGCATGAAGCCCAGGCGCGATGGTTGGCCTTTACGCTTCACGCAGGGACGATGATCCGGTAGTTATTCGCCCAATGCTTCGCGCACGAATTCCGGCAGCGCCAGCGCGCCTTTGTGCACATCGGCGTTGTAGTAGCGCGTGGTGAAGTTCTTGCTCAGTGCGCCGCGTTCGCGGAAACCGGCCAGGTCGCCGCCCTTGCGTGCCATGGTGCAGCTCCACCAGCCGGTGGGATAGCACGGTTGCGGAAACGGCAGCGTCTTTACCGCATTGAAGCCGGACGTGCGCATCGCGGCACGCATCGACTTGATCAGCTCCAGGTGCGCCAGCGGCGATTCGCTCTGCTGCACCAGAATGCCGCCGTGACGCAGCGCCTTGTGGCAGCTGGCATAGAAGGCCGCATTGAAAAGGCCCTCGGCCGGGCCCACCGGATCGGTCGAATCGACGATGATCAGGTCCAGCGATTCGGGCTCGGCGTCCGCCATGTACTTGATGCCATCGATGAACAGCAATTCGGCGCGTGGGTCGTTGTTCGATTCGCACAGCTCGGGGAAATACTGTTCGGCCAGGCGCGTGACGCGCTCATCGATCTCCACCTGCACCGCATGCTCGACTTCCTCGTGCTTGAGCACTTCGCGCAGCGTGCCGCAGTCGCCGCCACCGATGATCACCACGCGCTTGGCCCGCGCATGGGTAAACAGCGCCGGATGGGTCATCATCTCGTGGTAGAGGAAGTTGTCGCGGCTGGTGAGCATCACGCAGCCATCGATCACCATGAGGTTGCCCCAATCGGTGGTCTGGTAGATCTCGATGGTCTGGAACGGGGTTTTTTCGGCATGAAGCGGCTTCTCCACGCGATAACCGATGGAGGAACCGGAAGCCTGGTGTGCTTCGGTGAACCAGCTGGGCTGCGACATGACCGGAAAATCCTGAGGAGCATGGTTAAAGGAGCGCAATTGTAGCGGTAACCGCCGCCCGCGTCCCGGCGCGACTGACCTCGAATTGTCGCGCCGCGCCATTACAATACGCATCCGGGCCGTCGCTCATGGCGGCGGTCCGCCAAGCCCTTCCGGCCCCGCGGCGTGCGAGGCTTCCGGCCGGTGGGCTTTGCCGCTCCTGTGAGCACGTTCGTCAAGGCTCGCCGCTGCGACGATGTCATCCCCAAGGTCGACCGGCCTGGAAAAGGAGATACGTCACATGGCGAATGCCTGGAACACCGACACCGCCCGGCATGCCTATGCCGTGCCCTATTGGAGCGACGGCTACGTCGATGTCAATGACGCGGGCGATATCGCGATGCGCCCGCAAGGACCGAAGGGGCCAGCTTTTTCCCTGCCAGACATTGTCGAGCGCGCACGCGCCGAAGGCCTGCGCCTGCCGTTGCTGGTGCGCTTCCCGGATATTCTCGCCGATCGCCTCGCGCGCCTGCAGGGTGCGTTCGCCAAGGCGATCGGGGAATGGCATTACGCGGGCGGCTATACGGCTGTCTATCCGATCAAGGTAAACCAGCAGCGCGGCGTGGTCGCGGAACTGGTGGCGGCGGGCGAGCGCGGTTTCGGCCTGGAGGCCGGTTCCAAGCCGGAACTGATGGCGGTGCTGGCGATGGCGCGGCCCGGCTCGATCGTTATCTGCAACGGCTACAAGGATCGTGAATACATCCGGCTGGCCTTGATCGGGCGCAAGCTTGGCTTGCACATCCATATCGTGATCGAAAAGCTTTCCGAGCTGGAGCATGTCGTCGCCGAAGCCAGGAAGCTGGAGGTCGAGCCGCTGCTCGGCGTGCGCGTGCGGCTGGCTTCGATCGGTGCCGGCAAATGGCAGAACACCGGTGGCGACAAGGGCAAGTTCGGCCTTTCGCCCGCGCAGGTGCTGACCCTCGTGTCGCGCCTGGACCAGGCCGGCCTCAAGCACACGCTAAAGTTGCAGCACTTCCACATGGGCTCGCAGATCTCCAACGTGCGCGACATTGCCAACGGCATGCGCGAGGCGACACGTTACTTCGTCGAGCTCAGGCGCATGGACGTGCCGCTGGAAATCGTCGACGTCGGCGGCGGCCTGGGCGTGGATTACGAAGGATCGCGTTCGCGCAGCCACAATTCGATCAATTATTCGCTGGAGCAATACGCGGCGACCATCGTGCAGTCGCTGGCCGAGGCCGTCGCGATGGAAGGCCTGCAGGCGCCGCACATCCTTACCGAGGCCGGGCGCGCGATGACCGCGCACCACGCGGTGATGGTGGTCAACGTCAGCGAAGTGGAGACGGTACCGGCCGGCAGCATGCCGCCTGCCGACGACGACGAGCCCGCCGTGCTGCGCCATTTGCGTGAAGTGCACCAGGAACTGGATCGCCGGCCGCCGCTCGAACTCTTCCACGAAGCGCAGCATCACTTGCAGGAAGGCCAAATCCTGTATGCGCATGGCCAGCTGTCGCTAGCCGATCGCGCGCGCCTGGACGACATGTATTACGCGGTCGTCAACGCGGTACGCGCCCGCTTGCTTCCGGCCGAGCGCGCGCATCGCCAGGCGTTGGACGAGCTCGACGAAAAACTGGTCGACAAGTACTTCGTCAATTTCTCGGTCTTCGAATCGGTGCCGGATGTGTGGGCGATCGATCAGATCTTTCCGATCGCGCCGATTGCGCGCTTGAACGAACAGCCCGCGCGACGCGGCGTGCTGGTCGATCTCACCTGCGATTCGGATGGCCGGATCGATCACTATGTCGATGCCGACGGCGTGGACGTCAGCCTTCCACTGCACGCCTTGAAGGACGGCGAGCCCTATCGGCTCGGCATTTTCATGGTTGGCGCGTACCAGGAAACGTTGGGCGATATCCATAACCTGTTCGGCGATACCGACGCGGTAAACGTGCGCGTGGACGGCGATCACTACGTCTTTGCGCACAAGCGCCGCGGCGATACCACCGACCTGATGCTGGACTACGTGGGCTACGACCTGGAAGCGTTGCGCCGCAGTTACCGTGAGCGCATCGCTGCCGCCGGGGTGCAGGGCGAGCAGGCCGAAACGCTGTTTGTCATGTTGAATGAAGGTTTGACGGGATATACCTATCTTTCCGAGGACGTGCGTTAGCGATCCGGTACGGAATGTTTCGATGGATACGAAGCATTCGTCGATTGCGATGTCCGCACTGCATATTCTTTACCGATTCGAAGGAGTGACACATGGCAAGTCTCGCTGGCAAGGTTGCATTGATCACGGGTGCGGCAAGCGGCTTGGGCAAGGCTATCGCCGAGCTTTACGCGAAACATGGCGCGGCAGTCGCCATTGCCGATATCAACCAGCAGGCGGCGGATGCGGCGGCGGGGGAGATCCAGGCGGCTGGCGGTAAAGCCATCGGCATTGCCATGGACGTCACCAACGAAGAGGCGGTGAATGCCGGTACCGACAAGACGGTCGCGACTTTTGGCAGCCTGGACGTCCTGATCTCTAACGCGGGCGTGCAGATCATCAATCCGATCGATCAGTTCGCGTTCGCGGACTGGAAGAAAATGCTGGCGATCCATCTCGACGGCGGCTTCCTTACCACCAAGGCCGCGCTCAAGCACATGTACAAGGACAACCGGGGCGGCACGGTCATCTACATGGGCTCGGTGCATTCGCATGAGGCGTCCAGGCTGAAATCCGCCTACGTCACCGCGAAACACGGGTTGCTCGGCCTGGCACGCACGCTGGCGAAGGAAGGCGCACCCCACAATGTGCGCTCGCACGTGATCTGTCCCGGCTTCGTGCGGACGCCGCTGGTGGAAAAGCAGATTCCCGAGCAGGCCAGCGAACTGGGCATCAGCGAAGCGGACGTAATCAAGAATGTCATGTTGAAAGACACGGTGGACGGCGTGTTCACCACCGTCGACGATATCGCGCAGACGGCGTTGTTCCTGGCCGCATTCCCGAGTGCTGCGTTGACGGGCCAGAGCATAGTGGTCAGTCACGGTTGGTATATGCAATGAAGCGGTGCTGTCTTGCCATCGCCGGCGAGCGGCCGGTGGATCGGCATGGATTCGCATTGCGTTCGGCAGATCGGGCGTCGGAATCATCGGCGATGCCAGCGGCCGCTTTTTGGCTTTTTCGCTGCTCGCCCTCGTTGCTTGCGCTCTCCTTATGAAAAAGACCTGCGAATGAACATCGCCAGCGACGCGAAGCACGCTTAGGAGCCGATTCATGGCCGCGCACAAAACGCCATCGTCGTTGCCGCGCAGGCAGCGCCATCCCGCGCAGGATGCGTACAACATCACTGCGCTGGTGCTCCAGGGCGGCGGCGCGCTGGGCGCTTACCAGGCGGGCGTCTACGAGTCGCTTGCCGAAGCGGGCCTGCATCCGGATTGGATTGCCGGCATTTCCATCGGCGCCTTGAACGCGGCCATCATTGCCGGCAACGCGCCCGAGCATCGGGTCGAACGATTGACGGAGTTCTGGGAGACGATCTGCAAGTCGGCGTTATGGCCGGACCGCCCCGCGCTGCCCTGGCCGGAAGGTCTGAACCTGCCGCAGCTATTCCGCGATGGCATCAATACGCTCGCCGCCTGGCGCGCCTTGACGGAAGGCCAATCCGGCTTCTTCCGGACCCGCCTGCCGCCGCCGTTGCTGCCGTGGCACGGCACGCCGGCCACGGTCAGCTGGTACGACACGGCACCCTTGCGCGCGACGCTGGAGCGTCTGGCGGATTTCGATCGCATCAACGATGCCCGCACATTGCGCGTATCGATCGGTGCGGTGAACGTGCGTACCGGCAATTTTGCGTATTTCGACAATCGCAAGGAAACCCTGCGTCCGGAACATTTCATGGCATCCGGCGCGTTACCGCCGGGCTTTCCCGCCGTGGAGATCGATGGCGAGTATTACTGGGACGGTGGCATGGTCTCCAATACGCCCCTGTACCGGGTGTTGACGGAACGCCCGCATCGGGATGCGCTGATTTTCCAGGTCGATCTATGGAGTGCATGCGGCGCCTTGCCGCGTGACCTGGGCAGCGTGGCCGAACGCGCGAAGGACATCCAGTATTCCAGCCGCACGCGCCTGGTTACCGAATACATGCATCAGAGCCGGGAACAACAGCAGTTGCTGCACGACCTGATGCAATTGGTGCCAGAGGGTAAGCGCGGCGATCCGGCCTTCCGTCGCGCGCAACGCTATGCCAACGGTGCGCTGACCAATCTCATCCATCTCATTTATCGTGACAAGCCTTATGAAGGGCATTACAAGGACTATGAGTTCAGTGCCACCACGATGCGCGAACACTGGCAAAGCGGCCTGGCCGACATGCGGCATACGCTGGCGCAGCCGCATTGGCTGGCCCCGCCGGATCCTGAAAACCCGTTCGTGACGCACGATGTGCATCGCGGCCCCGACCATGATTGATATTTCGAAGGAAAACGCATGACCCTCAAGGTGGCATTCATCGGCCTCGGCGCCATGGGCAAACCCATGGCGGGCCATCTGCAACGGCATGGCTTGTTGCAGGCCGTGGCCAACCGCACGCATGCCAAGGCCGAAGCATTGGCGCGGGAATGGGGGATCGTCGCTCCGGCGACGCTCGCCGAGCTCGCCGCGCCATGCGATGTCATCGCCTTGTGCGTAACGGCGGATGCCGACGTGCTCGACACGGTCGAGTCGCTGGCGCCACATATGAAGCCAGGCGCGATCGTGATCGATCATTCCACCGTTGCACCTGACACCGCCAAGCAAGCTTCTGCGCGCCTGGCCAAGGTGGGCGCCCATTTCCTGGACGCGCCGGTGTCCGGTGGCGTGGAAGGGGCCAAGAACGGCAAGCTCTCGATCATGGTCGGCGGTGACGCGACCGTACTCGAACGTGCCCGTCCGGTGTTGGAGGCCTACGCCTTGCGTATCACGCATCTGGGCGACGTGGGCGCGGGGCAGGCGACCAAGGCAGTGAACCAGGTGCTGGTCGCCGGGATTGCCCAGGCTGTGTGCGAAGGGCTGGCGCTGGGCGAGGCGTTAGGCCTCGATCCGGAACGCCTGATCCCGACCTTGGGTGCCGGTGCGGCTGGCAACTGGTTCCTGGAGAAACGGGGTGCCACCATGTTGAAGAACGAGTTCAACGTCGGCTTCAAGCTTGCCCTGCTGCACAAGGATCTTGGCATCGTGCGTGGCATTGCCGAGCACGCCGGCACCTCCCGCGAAGTAATCGAGCGCTCGCTGGCCGATTACGCCGAGCTGATGCGGCAAGGGCATGGCGATGACGATATTTCGGGTCTGATCCGCCTCAAGCGCCGACCTTCCTGAACCATGGTCGATACGACAAGGGCGCCTTCGGCGCCCTTGTCGTATCCCTCGTTTTTGGCAGCCCTCGCTCAGGAACCCGCCTTCAATGCGATCGCCGATATGCCTGCCGCGGACAGCCGCTGCTTGGCCGATTCCAGATCGGTGGCCGAATGGAACGGTCCCAATCGCACGCGATGGTAGGTCTGGCCGCCGACATTCACGGATTGCACGTTGGCGACGAAACCCTGCAAGGCGAGTTTGGCCTTCAGTGTTTCTGCATCGGCGGCACTCGGGAAGGCGCCGACCTGTAGCAAATAGCCGCTAGAACCGGCCTTGGCCGAGGATTGGGGCGCTGCCACGGCCGAAGGCGGTGCGGCGGTGATGTTCTGCGTTACCGCGGCCGGCGCATTGGTCGGCAACGGCGGCGATGCCGGCGCCGCCGTCTGCGCCTGCTGTTGCTGTTGCGCGGCAAGTTGCTGCTGCTCGGCCTTGGCTTGTGCGCTGATTTCCGAATCGGGAATGCGCACTTCTTTTTCCGACAATACTGAATAGAAATCGTATTGCGGTTTTTTCGGCGCCGTCGTACCGCCGGCGGGCGTCAGGCCTTCATCGCTGCCTGGCTGCGCCGTCGCTTCCGGATTGGGCTGCGGGCCTTTGGCGGCCATCGGCACCAGTGAATGCCGCATCAGCACGACCACTACCAGCCCGCCAATCAGGATGCCGAGGAGGATTCCCGCCCAGGCTGGAAATCCGCCGCTTTTATTGCGCACGGCCTGCCGGCCTTTGCCCTTGCGTGTTGCCATTACATCTTCTCCGGGGCACTGAGTCCCAGCAAATCCAAACCATTCCGAATGACCTTGCGCGTGGCGACGGCCAACGTGATGCGTGCGTTGCGCAGCTCGGCGTCGTCCACGATCCATTTGTGTTCGTGATAGTAGCTGTGGAGCGCGCCGGCGAGCTCGCGCAGGTATTGCGCGATCAGGTGCGGTTCCAGATTGCCGGCAGCGGCTTCGACTACTTCCGGATAACGCGACAGTTCGGTGAGCAGGATCTGCTCGTGCTCGCTATCGAGCCGTGCCAGCTGTACTGCGCCAGCCTGCGTATCGACCGTTGGTAGGCCGCGCTCGGCGAGCTCCTCCAGCACCCGGCAGACGCGCGCATGGGCGTACTGGATGTAGTACACCGGGTTGTCGTTGCTCTGCGAACGGGCCAGATCGATATCGAACACCAGCTGCGAATCGGAACGGCGCGCGATCAGGAAGTAGCGGGTGGCGTCGCGGCCGGCTTCGTCGATGAGATCGCGCAAGGTGAAGTAGCTACCGGCGCGCTTGGAGATTTTTACTTCTTCGCCGCCGCGCATGACCGTGATCATCTGGTACAGCACGTAATGCGGCCAATCTTTCGGGATACCGGCGTCCAGCGCCTGCAGGCCGGCTTTCACGCGGGCCAGGGTGCCGTGGTGATCGGCGCCCAATACGACCACGGCGTTTTCGTAGCCGCGCTGCCACTTGCTCAGGTGATAAGCCACGTCCGGCACGAAATAGGTGTAGGTGCCGTCGGACTTGCGCATCACGCGGTCCTTGTCGTCACCGAAATCGGTGGTGCGCAGCCATAGCGCGCCGCCGTCTTCATACGTATGGCCGTGGGCGAGCAACTCCTGCACGGTTTCATCCACCTTGCCGTCGGTGTAGAGCGAGGACTCCAGGAAATACACGTCGAAATCGACACCGAAGGCTTTCAGGTCCAGATCCTGCTCATGCCGCAACGCGGCGACGGCGAAGCGGCGGATCGCGTCGAGATCGTCGGGATTTTTCGCGCCGGTCACGCTACCGCCGTCGGCGGACACCGACTCGCCGGCGAGATAGGCCTTGGCCACGTCCGCGATGTAATCGCCGCGATAGCCTTCTTCCGGCCAGCCGGAATCGCCGGGAGACAGGCCGCGCGCGCGCGCCTGCACGGAAATCGCCAGATTCTGGATCTGCACGCCGGCGTCGTTGTAATAGAACTCGCGCTTTACCTGCCAGCCGGTTGCTTCGAACAGCCGGGCCAGGCAATCGCCGAGCACGGCATTGCGGCCGTGGCCAACGTGCAGTGGGCCGGTCGGATTGGCGGACACGAACTCCACGCCCACGGTCCTGCCTGCGCCGCTTTCGTTGCGGCCATAGGCGTGGCCATTGGCGAGAATGCGGCGGACCTCGGCGTGATAAGCCCCTGGCGCGAGGAAAAAATTGACGAACCCCGGTCCGGCGATCTCCACCCTGTCGATCAAGGCGTTGGCGGGCAGGGCGGCGACCAATTTGTCAGCCAGTTCGCGCGGTCTGGCACGGGCCGGCTTGGCTAGCAACATGGCGATATTGGTGGCGAAGTCGCCATGTTCGCGGCTGCGCGCGCGTTCGATCACAAAATTCGGTGATTCCATGTCGATGGGCAGGACATCGTTGTCCCGAAGGGTCCGGATGGCCTGAAGGACCAGTTCGCGTAGCGCTTCTTTCACAGGAGAGAATCGGATCTTGATGGAACCGCGCATCCTAACAGACCGTTTGTCGCCGGCCTCTTCGATGATCGTTTCGTCCGTCGCGTCCGCGCGCTGGGCGTTGCCGGTGGCGTCCTGCGGGGTCAGGGCTGTGGATAAGTCTGTGGGGAAAGTGAAAGTGATGCGAGGGTGAATGGCCGAGAGCCAGGCCGATGCTTATTTGTTGCGCAGATATTTACTTAAAAACAAAGAGTTAGAATGTGATGTTGATGTGATTCTGAGCGATATGCCGGTAAGTGGCCTAATGGCTGTCATGTGCATAAGTCTTGCCATGAGCGATTCGGATTCCATGAACTACTGCATGTCATACGCCAGTCATGACCCATCGCGACAATGAAACGGTATCACCGATGTCTCCCCCGTCGGAACGATACGGGGCTGCCGCATCCCTAATACCCTCCCCTCATGCGGCTCCCGGCGCGAACCCTCCCGTTCGCGCCGTTTTTTTTTGCGGCTAAAGCAACCCTCGGGCGGCCATGGACACCGGCTCGGCGTGACCGATGATCAGATGGTCGAGCACTCGCACGCCGACCAATCGCAGTGCCTGCCCGAGTTCGCGGGTGATTACCTGGTCGGAGACACTCGGTTCGGCCATGCCGCTGGGATGGTTGTGGGCAAAGATCACCGCGACCGCGTTGTGCTTGATGCAGGCCCGGACGACCTCGCGCGGATGGACGCTGGCACCGTCGACCGTGCCGCGAAACAGTTCCTCGAAGGCCAGCACGCGATGGCGATTGTCCAGGTACAGGCAGGCGAACACCTCGTAAGGCAGATGGCGCAGCCGGGCGTTGAGGTAATCGCCGCTGTCGCGGGGGTTGCCCAGCGAAGGCCGATCGGCCAAGCGCTCGGCAAGGCTTCGCCGCGCCAGTTCCAACGCGGCCATGATGCGTGCCCGCTTAGCCGGCCCAAGGCCAGAGGCATGGATATCCCCCTCCTGGCGACCGAGCAGGGCACCGAGACCGCCTGCCTGCAATAGCAATTCACGGCCCAGGGCGATGGCATCCTTGCCACGCACGCCGCTGCCGAGCAGCACCGCCAGCAATTCCGCATCCGAGAGCGCGGCGGCGCCGCGTGCCAGCAGCTTTTCCCGGGGTCGTTCGCCTTCCGGCCAATCTCGAATACTCATGCGCACAGCATCGATGGTGAGATGCGATCGGGGCAGCAGTACCCATACATGAATCCGGTAAGCTAGCCGTCTACCTGTGCGTCAGACCCTGCTTACATCATGACCCTTGCCCAACGTCGCCTATTGCTGGGAGTGTCGGGTGGCATCGCCGCCTACAAATCCTGCGAACTGGTTCGCCGTCTGCGCGAACTCGGCGCGCATGTGCGCGTGGTGATGACCGAGAATGCAACCCGCTTCGTTACGCCGACCACCTTCCAGGCGCTGTCCGGCGAACCGGTCCGCGTGAGCCTGTGGGACGAATCCGCCGAGGCGGCGATGGGGCACATCGAGTTGGCGCGCTGGGCCGAACGGGTACTGATCGCTCCGGCCAGTGCCGATCTGATGGCACGGCTTGCCCAGGGACATGCCAACGACCTGCTCACCACGCTGTGCCTGGCGACTGCCTCGCCGGTGTATCTGGCGCCGGCCATGAATCAGCAGATGTGGGCGCATGCGGCGACGCAGGCCAACCTCGCGACCCTGCGCGCGCGCGGCGTGCATATCCTGGGGCCGGCTGCTGGCGACCAGGCCTGTGGCGAGGTCGGTTCGGGCCGCATGCTGGAGCCGCATGAGCTGCGCGCGGCGATCGTCGCTTCGTTCGGCGACCAGGTACTGCAAGGCAGGAAAGTCGTCGTCAGCGCCGGGCCAACCTACGAGGATATCGATCCGGTTCGCTTCATCGGCAACCGCAGTTCGGGCCGCATGGGTTTTGCCGTCGCCGAAGCGGCTGCGCAGGCTGGCGCGCAGGTGACGCTGGTAGCCGGGCCGGTCAGTTTGGCGACGCCGCAGGGCATCGCCAGGCGCGTGGATGTCCGCAGTGCCGCGCAGATGCATGCGGCGGTGACCGCAGCGACAGCGGATGCTGATATCTACATCGGCGCGGCGGCGGTTGGCGATTACCGGCCCAATAGCGTGGCGCCGCAAAAACTGAAGAAGCACGATGGCGCAGCGCTGGCCCTGCAGCTGACCGAAAACCCGGACATCCTGGCCCATCTTTCGGCGCAGCGCGCGCATCCCTTCCTGGTTGGCTTCGCGGCCGAAACACAAGATGTAGAGCGCTATGCGCGTGACAAACTGCAACGCAAGGGACTGGACATGATTGCCGCCAACCAGGTGGGCGAGGGCCTCGGCTTCGAGACCGCCGACAACGCGATCACGCTGTATTGGGCCGACGGCTCGGCCGAGTTGCCGCGCGCCGACAAGGCGCTGCTGGCACGCCAGCTGATCGAGCGCATTGCCGACCGCTACCGGGCGGTGCGCGGATGATCGATGTCGAACTGAAGATCCTCGACCCGCGCCTGGGCGACAGCATCCCCTTACCGCAAGCCGCCACCGTGGGCAGCGCCGGCATGGACCTGCGCGCCGCGTTGCCGGGACCGCTTACCTTGTCGCCCGGCGAAAGCGCGCTGGTGCCCAGCGGCATGGCGATCCATATTGGCGATCCGGGCTGGTGCGCATTGATCGTGCCGCGTTCCGGGCTGGGCCACAAACATGGGTTGGTGATGGGCAACCTGGTCGGCGTTATCGATGCCGATTACCAGGGGCCCCTGATGATCTCTTGCTGGAACCGTGGCTCGCAGCCATACACGATTGGCGTTGGCGAGCGCATTGCGCAGCTGTTGCTGGTGCCGGTCGGGCAGGCGCGGCTGCGGATCGTTGACGAATTCGTGCCATCGGAACGGGGCGAGGGCGGATTCGGATCGACCGGAAAACATTAGAACCGCGTGGGGAGCGTGGCATGGCGATGAACGGCGCACGAGCGCGTTTGCCGGGATTGCAAGACCAATGGTGGCGATTGCTGATGCTGGCTGGCGGCACGTTGCTGCTGGCACTGGCAGCTTTCTGCGCATGGCAGACCTGGTTGATCGCCGGGCAGGGCAGCGCCATCGAACAGATCCATGCTGCGCAGGGTGAGGCTGTGCAGGCACTGGGCGAGGAAATCGCCAAGGAGCGGAGCGAGATCGACAAGGCCATTGCCGGCGTCGATGTCAGCGGTCTGCCCGCCAGTTCGGCGCAAGTGCTGGCAGCGTTGAAGCAGCGGCTGCCGCAGGCACTCGATGTGGAGTTGTACAGCGCCGGGCTGGATGAAGTGCTGCACGCCAACTATCGCGAGTTCGGCTATGCCAAAGCCGCGCAATTGATGGCCGCGCCCGATGTCGAAGGCCCGCCGCCAGTCGAGGCCAAGCTCAGGGGCCTGGGTGATCGCCGCATGACGCTGGTCGAGCCGCTTGGTCCAGCGCAGAAACCGTTGGCGTGGGCCTGGATCGAGTTGCCGTTCGCGCCGATTGCACAGCGCTTCAACGACCTTCCGGTGAGCGCAGGCAGACTGCAGTTGCAGCAAAGCACCGACCATGGCGAAAACCTTCCATTGCTGGCGCACGGCAGCGCATCGTCCGTGGATGCCGAGCCGGTCGGCAAGCCGGTTCCGGGCAGCCATTTCAATATCGTGGCGGTATTGCCAGGGGCTTATATCGTGCTGCCGCAATCCTGGCCATGGGCGGCGCTGCTGACGTTGGTGTGCCTGGCTGGCGGCTCCGCTCTATTTTGGTTGTTTACGCGCGCATCGGTGCGCAGCACTGTTCCAGTCGAGGAAGAAAGTTTGGATATGAAGGAAAGCCAGCCCAAGTCCCAGCCCGAAACCGCCGAGCCGGTGGTTCGGCCCGTTGCCAAGCTCGCGCCTGCGCCGGCCAAGACCGATGTGGATCCCGCGATTTTCCGTGCTTACGATGTGCGCGGGGTGGTCGGTACGAGCCTGACTGCGGACGTGGCGAAGCTGCTCGGGCAGTCGATCGGCACGGTGATGCGCGAGAAGGGCCTGCATGAAATCGTGGTAGGGCGCGACGGGCGTCTATCCGGTCCCGAATTGGCCGGTGCGCTGTCCGACGGCTTGCGTGCGGCCGGTATCGACGTGATCGATATCGGCGCAGTGCCCACGCCAGTGGTCTATTACGCCGCGTACCGGTTCAACACCGGCTGCGGCGTAGCCGTGACTGGCAGCCACAATCCGCCCGATTACAACGGCTTCAAGATCGTGGTGGGTGGCGAGACGCTTTCCGAAGGCGCGATCCAGGATCTATACCAGCGCATCGCCACCAACGCGCTCGATAGCGATGGCAAGGGCAGTCTGCGTCATATCGATGTCGTGCCCGATTACATCGAGCGCATTACCTCCGACGTGCAGACCGAGCGCCGCCTCAAGCTGGTGGTTGATTGCGGGAACGGCATCCCCGGCGCCGTTGCGCCCCAGGTGCTGGAGGGCATCGGCTGCGAAGTGATTCCTCTGTATTGCGAAGTCGACGGCCATTTTCCCAATCACCATCCCGATCCGTCCGATCCGCACAATCTGCAAGACCTGATCCTGTCGGTAAAGCAGACCGGTGCGGATCTGGGACTGGCCTTCGATGGCGATGGCGACCGCCTTGGCGTGGTAACGCGCAGCGGCGAAATCATCTTTCCCGATCGCACCTTGATGCTGTTCGCGCGCGACGTGCTGTCGCGCCAGCCCGGGGCCACCATCATTTACGACGTCAAATGTACCGGGCACCTGAAAGGACAGATTCTGGATGCCGGCGGCAGTCCGCTGATGTGGCGCACCGGACATTCGCTGATCAAGGCGAAAATGCGCGAGACCGGGGCGGAACTGGCCGGCGAAATGAGCGGCCACTTTTTCTTCAAGGAGCGCTGGTACGGCTTCGACGATGGCATCTACGCTGGCGCGCGCCTGCTCGAGATCCTTGCCGGCGATATCGAAGGGCGGACGCCGGAAGAGATCTTCGCTACCTGCCCGAAGGGCGTTTCCACGCCGGAGCTCAAGGTGGAAATGGCCGAGGGCGAGCACTACCGCTTTATCGAGACATTCCGCGAGCGGGCGGACTTCGGTAACGCCACCCTGGTCACCATCGACGGCGTGCGCGCCGATTGGCCGGACGGCTGGGGTTTGGTGCGCCCCTCCAACACGACGCCGATCCTGGTGCTGCGCTTCGACGCGGATAACGCGCAGGCATTGCGGCGGATCCAGGAAACGTTCCGCGCGCAGTTGCTGGCGGTAGATCCTTCGCTGAAGTTGCCGTTTTGATCAGGCGACAGGTAAGGCGTGGACGGCGTTCCCTGCCTCGCGAGGCAGGGAACGCAAGCAGCCCGCCCTAGTAGCCACGGTCCGTTTTCTGTGCCGCCTTCAGTTCACGGTAATGCTGCAGGTCCTGTGCCTGCTGCTGTGTTACCGCATCCCGGTTCGCCTGCTGGCGCGCCAGCAGCGAACGTTCGTTGGCGACCACGTTGCGCTGCGTGGCGATCTGGTCAGTAAGAAACTTCGGCACGGGTTGCTTGGCGCGTTCATCGTCGGCGGCGCGATTGAGCAGGTCGGTCAGCGCGGCATCCTGGCTATGCAGGTTCACGCGCGTGGTGTTCATCTGCTGGTCGAGGTTGTCCAGTACCTGCTGTTGCTCGGCCTTGAGCGCGTTTTCATCGGGATAGGTATTCAGCAGCTGGATATCGTTGCGCTTGCGTTCGTCGAGAAGGCGTTGGCGGGCTGCCTGTTCCGCCGCCTGCTTCTGGGCCACGGCGCGCTCGGCCGGGGACAGCTGCCGTCCGACATGGGCCACCACCAAGCCATCATTGTTGATGACGTCGTAACCGTATTTCACCGCGTCGTTGGTCAGGCTGTCGCTGAAATGCGACAGACCGCTGGCATCGACCCAGCGGTAACGGACACCGTTACTGCTTTGCGCGCTCGCCTGCCAGGCAAAGGCGAGCGACAGCACCGTGACAGACGTGACAAAAACAAATCGACGCATGATCCCCTCCTTGCCGCAGTATAGCCGCGAGTTTTGTCAGGCCGGGCCGGCAGCGCGCATCAACGTGATTGAAGTCACGGCTGCCCTTGCTACGGCATCAATCGCGTACCCCGTAGCGCGCGCGGTAGTCGAGCATGCGCTGATGATCGGCCGCCAGGTCCGGGTGTTCCCCGGCATAAGCCAGCACATCGCTGAATCCCGTGATGGCGACGACAGGGATGCCATAGTCGCGCTGAACTTCCTGCGCGGCGGAAAGCTCGCCCTGGCCGCGTTCCTGCCGGTCCAGCGCGATCAGCACCCCGGCGGGCATGGCCCCTTGTGCCCGGATCAAGGCCAGGGATTCGCGCACGGCAGTACCTGCCGTCATTACGTCGTCGACAATCAGTACCCGTCCTTTCAGCGGGGCACCTACCAGTACGCCGCCTTCGCCGTGGTCCTTGGCTTCCTTGCGGTTATAGGCCCAGGGCACGTCGCGGCCATGCTCGTCGGCGAGTGCGATGGCCGTAGCTGCCGCCAGCGCAATGCCCTTGTAGGCGGGGCCGAAAAGCATGTCCACCTGCAACGTTGAATTCACCACGGCGGCGGCATAGGCCCGACCAAGGCGCGCCAGGGATGCCCCCGAGTCGATGCGTCCCATGTTGAAGAAATACGGACTCAGGCGGCCGGACTTGAGTGTGAATTCGCCAAAGCGCAATACCTCGCGCTGCAAGGTGAGTTCAATGAAGTCGCGCTGGTAATCGTGCACGGAAAATTCTCGCGGTCGAAGGTCAGGGCAGGGCGCGCCACAGCAGATGTTGCGGCCCGGAACGTCCGCCATGGTACAGCTGACCGGTGTCCACGAAACGGGCGCGAAGATACAGCCGCAATGCTGCGAGGTTGCGGCCATTCACGAGCAATACCAATAGCCGCGCCTGGGGAAAGCGCTCGGCCACGTCATCGACGGCCACGTTCAGCGCCGAGGTGGCTATGCCCTGGCCCTGCCAGCGATGGTCGATGAAAAACGTGCGCAGGCCCAGGGCGGGGAGGTCGAACTCGCGTCCGGCGATCGTGCCCGGATGCAGCTCGATGCGGTAATAGCCCACCGGTCCGTCATCGCGAAGGATGGTCATGGGGAGGCTGCCCGGACAACATTCCGCATCGGTTAGCGAGGGTTCGATGTCACCGACGAAGTCGCGTTGCGCTTCGGTAACCCGAAGCTGCAGCAGGGCCGGACGAAGCTCGGCTGTAACCGGTGCGACGCGGATGACGGGCAACATGGACATGATTGCTATCATGGCGTATCTCACGAGGAACGCCCATGCGCATTATCAGCCTGAACGCCAATGGCATCCGCTCCGCCGCGAACAAAGGCGTCTTCGAATGGCTGCGCAAGCAGGACGCCGATGTGGTCTGCCTGCAGGAAACCAAAGCGCAGGAAGATCAATTGGTCGATCCGATGTTCCGGCCGGACAGGCATCACTGTTTCTACCGTGACGCGAGCAGCAAGAAGGGCTACAGCGGCGTGGCGATCTACGCCCGGCGCGAACCGGACCAGGTGCTGACGTCCCTGGGCTGGGATGCCTTCGACAACGAAGGGCGCTACATCGAGGCGCGTTTCGGCAAGCTCAGCGTGGTTTCACTGTACATTCCTTCGGGCTCTTCGGGCGACGAACGCCAGCAATTCAAGTTCGAGGTGATGGACTGGATCACACCGATCTTTGATGCATGGCTCAAGAGCGGGCGCGATTATGTGCTGTGCGGCGACTGGAACATCGTGCACACCAAGGATGACATCAAGAACTGGACTTCCAACCAGAAGAACTCCGGCTGCCTGCCGCAAGAGCGTGCGTGGCTCGATCTGCTGTTCAAGCAGCGCGGCTGGGTGGACAGCTTCCGCACGCTCAAGCCGGATGCGGTGGAATATACGTGGTGGTCCAATCGCGGCCGCGCCCGCGAGAACAACGTCGGGTGGCGCATCGATTATCAAGTGGTCACACCTTCGCTGCGCGAGCGGCTTAAGCATTGTTCGATCTATCGCGACGAACGATTCTCCGATCACGCACCGTATACGGTCGACTATGCCGACTGATTCCGGCGTCCCGGCAACGCAAAAGCCATCGATCTGGCGCGCGTTCTCGCAGCCGGCTGCATGGACGATGTGCCTGCTCGGATTTTCTTCCGGGCTGCCGTTCCTGCTGGTATCGGCCACGCTGGCGCTGTGGTTGAAGGACAATGGCATCGTCTTGGCCGACATCACCATGATCGCCAGCGCAGGCATGGCCTACGCGCTCAAGTTCCTGTGGGCGCCGCTGCTGGACCATGCGCGCTTGCCGCTGTTTTGCAGGCTCGGCCAGCGACGCGGCTGGTTGTTATTCGCGCAACTTGGCGTCACGGCCGGGCTGCTGGCGATGGCGGCATTGACGCCTCATCGACTGGATGTATTCGTCGCTACGACGCTGGTGGTGGCATTCATGGGCGCTACCCAGGATATCGCCATCGATGCGTATCGCATCGAGATCGCTCCGCCCAATGCGCAGGGCGCGCTGGTGGCGACTTACTCACTGGGCTATATGCTGGGATTGATGATGGCCGGCGCGCTCGCGCTGATCATGGCCGATCACGTCACCTGGAGCACTGTCTACGCCACCATGGCCGCTGCGATGGTGGTGCCGCTGCTGACGACGCTGCTGATGCGCGAACCGGACGTGGTGCGCCACTTGCGAGCTCCATGGCGCCAACGGCTGCGTGAAGCCGCGGTTGATCCATTCACGGATTTCTTCCGCCGCTATGGCTGGGTGATTGCGGGACTCACGCTGGCGTTCATCCTGCTGTTCAAGTTGCCAGAGCAGGCGATCATCGGTGGCGTGATGAATCCGTTCTATCGCGACATGGCATTTTCCAAGACCGAAATCGGCACGGTAGCCAAGTTTTATGGGGTGTGGGTCAGCATGGCCGGCATCTTCATGGGCGGTGCCGCCGTGGCGCGCTGGGGCGTGTGGCGCACACTGGGCGTAGCCATTGTGATTGAAGGGGCCAGCAATCTGCTGTACCTGTCGCTGCTCCACCACCATGGCAATCTCATCTTTTTGACCATGGCGATCTCCGGGCAGAACTTTGCCCAGGGATTGCTCGGTCCGCCCACGGTGGCCTTCCTGTCATTGCTGGTGAACCGTCAACACACCGCGACCCAATATGCGCTGCTGAGTTCGTTGGTAAATCTGCCCGGCAAGGTGCTGGGGTTTTTCGCCGGTGGCATCATCACCGCGTTCGGCTACGGCAGTTATTTCGTGCTGACGGTGTTGGCAATCGTGCCGGCCATGCTGTTGTTCGCGGCGCTATGGCACATATTCCGTAATGATGAGCCGTTGCCGCCCAACCCGGCGTGATCCGTAAACACGTTCACAGCGCGATTGCCAAATCGTGCACGGATCGCGGCACTGACGATTGCCAGCGATGCGGCGCGCGGTGAAGATCGCTGTGCAGGGGCGAACGGGCACGGAGAATTGTCGTCTATGCCGGAGATCACCATTCGACACATCGATCGCTTCATGGCCGAGCGTATCAAGGTGCTTGCCAAAGAACGCCAATGGTCGACCAACGATGTCGTGTTGCAGGCGCTGCGACATGGGCTGGGTGTATCCGAGAGCGCCGGGCTGCTTGCCGAGACCGCGCGTGAATCGGTGGAGCTGTCGGCCCCCGACGCGCAATGGAACGCAAACGAACAGGCTGCTTTCCAGGAAGCGATGCAGGCGTTCGCAATGGCGCGCTCCGAGCAGTTGGTTGCTGCCGGCAAGTAGCCGGGGTACTGCTATGGCGTGGAGGCGTTCGGCGCCGGATAAACCGCGCCCAGTACGCGATATCCACGTGCGCCGGTAACCGGGGGCAAATTGCCGGGCAGACCAAGCAGGCGCTGGCGCGCGAGCCACGCGAATGCGGTAGCCTCCAGGTAATCGGGATCGACACCATGCGCCGCCGTGCTGGTTAATGCACGCGGCTCCAGCAATGCGCACAATCGATTCCGCAATGCGCCGTTATGCACGCCGCCGCCGCAGATCAGCACCTCATCGGCATCATTGGCATGGGCATCGATCGCATCCACGACGCTGCGGGCGGTGAGTTCGAGCAAGGTTGCTTGTACGTCGGCGGGCGGCAAGGATGGAGTAGGCAGCTGCGCGTCCAGCCAACCGAGGTGGAAGTGCTCGCGACCGGTGCTCTTGGGCGGACGCAGCGCGAAGTAGGGGTCGCGCAGCAAGTTGGCCAGCAGGGCTTCGTCCACCTGTCCGCTGGCGGCGAACACGCCGTCGCGGTCGAATGCTTCGCCGCGATGGCGCAGGCACCACGCATCCATCAGGCCATTGGCAGGGCCTGTGTCGAAGCCCAGCACACCGCCGTTGGCCGAGAGTATGGTGACGTTCGCGATGCCGCCCAGATTGAGTATCACGCGGGTGCGGCCAGGAGTTGCCAGCAACATGGCGTGCACCGCCGGCAGCAGCGGTGCGCCTTGGCCGCCGGCGGCCATGTCGGCGCGTCGAAAATCCGCTACCACGTCGATGCCGCTGCGTTCGGCGATCACGCTGGGATCGCCGATCTGCAAGGTGAAGGGGTAGTTTCCGGATGGCCGGTGCCGGATCGTCTGGCCATGCGATCCGATCGCTCGGATGGCCGAGGCTGGAGTACGGCTTTGCTTGAGCAGCGCTTGCACGGCATCAGCAAAAGTCTGTCCGATGGCGACATCCAGGTGGCCGTATTCGTCGAGGTCGAAGCAGGTCTCGCCCTGGGCAATACGCAAAATATCCGTGCGTATCGCGTTGGGCCACGGATGCGTCAAGGCATCGATCCATTGCGGTCGATCCTGCTTGAAGCGCACCAGCGCCGCGTCGATGCCATCGGCGCTGGTGCCGGAAATCAGCCCGATGTAGAGCGCCTGCGCGTCATCCCCATCACGCTCAATCATCGCTGCGCGTAGTGGATTGGGCCCGCGCAAGCTTGTAGTTGTTGTCGATCTCCGCCAGGCGCGCCAACTGCGGCTTCACTACCGTGTTTTCGAACTGCGCCATTTGCACGCCAGGCAGCGGTTCCGGCTTGGGCAGTGTCACGGTCTGCGGATTGCGCTGCACGCCGTCGACGCGGAATTCGTAGTGCAGGTGCGGACCGGTGGCGAGGCCGGTCATGCCGACATAGCCGATCACGTCGCCCTGGTGTACATGCTGGCCTACGTGTTCGGTGGCGAAGCGCGACATATGGCCATATGCCGTGCTGATGTGTGCATCGTGCTGGACGATTACGAAGTTGCCGTAGCCATTCATCCAGCCGCGGAACTTGATTACGCCATCGCCCGCCGCGTGGATTGGCGTGCCGGTAGGCGCGGCGTAATCCACGCCCTTGTGCGCGCGCATCAGGCCCAGGATCGGATGCATGCGCGCGGCGCTGAAAGGCGAAGAAATGCGCGTGAAATCCACCGGGATGCGCAGGAAGGATTTCTGGATCGGACGGCCGTCCTCGCTGAACCAGCCAATGCTGCCGTCGGTGCGCTTGAAGCGATAGGCAGTATAGCGATGGCCCTGGTTGACGAATTCCGCCGCGACAATGTCGCCTTCGCGAAGATAGGCGCCGTCGCGGTACACGGTGTCGTAAATCACCGTGAAGCTGTCGCCAACGCGCAGGTCTTGTACGAAGTCGACGTCGTATTTGAACAGGTCCGCCAGCTTGATCACCATCGCATTGCTCAAGCCAGCCTTGGCGGCGGCGGCGAACAGCGAATCGTCGATCACGCCATGCGCGATCTGCTCGCGCGTTTCCACCGCGCGAGCGACGGTGGTCATGCTTGGCGTGGCACTGTCGAGCCGGATGACG
Organism: Dyella jejuensis; assembly: GCF_044904675.1. Taxonomy (NCBI): domain Bacteria; kingdom Pseudomonadati; phylum Pseudomonadota; class Gammaproteobacteria; order Lysobacterales; family Rhodanobacteraceae; genus Dyella; species Dyella jejuensis. The sequence goes on from NZ_JADIKJ010000003.1 coordinate 236,469, forward strand.
GCGCGAGTGGATTCGTCCTTGTCGAAGCGGATGGCCTCGAGATTGCCGTTGCGGCCGATCAGGAAATCGAATTCCTGGCCCGGACGGATGTTGTGGAGCGCGCTCTTCGCGTCGCCGGCACTGTCGACGACGTGCTGCAGATCGGTGAGGCTCAGGCCCTGGCTATGGAAGATGTCGGAGAGGGTCTGGCCGGGCCGCACCTGTGCCACGCGCCAGTCCTCGACCGTCGGGGCCTTGGGTGTGAGGGCTTCTACTTTGGGCAGGGCAAGCGGCAGCAGCGTGTGCTCGACGGGCGCAGTCGATGGTTTCATCGCCGTTGCCCATGCGGGAAGCAGAAATCCGGAAAGTACGGTGATCAGCAGCGCCGTTGCAGCGAGCATCCAGCGTTCGCGTCGCCAATGGATGGGCGGCTGCTCGCCACCCGTCTGGCGATTGAACGACCAGTGGGCGCAACGTTGGTAGAAATGGGAATGGCGGCGTTGGGCCTTGCGGCGGATAGCCAATTTGCGTGCAACACGCGCGTCTTGCTTACCTATGGCCATCGCTGGTCAACCTTGTTCTTCTTATTCATGCCTGCCGCGCCCCTGCGGTACAAAGTATCAATTCCGCGTACCATAACGAGCTTGTGCAAAAGGCGTCAACGCCTTTTCTATCAAGGGTTTGCGTGAGGTGTGCGGTTAACGCACAATTAACGCCATTCACGGCTGCCATCACCTTACTGGCTGCTTAGGCAACTAAATCACGAGGAATACATGAACGAGCTTGAGCAGGCGCAGGCCATCATCGCGCGCGGCGCCGACGAGATCATCAAGCAGGAAGAACTGGTGGCGCGCCTCAAGCTGGGACGCCCGTTGCGGATCAAGGCGGGATTCGATCCGACGGCACCGGACCTGCATCTGGGCCATACCGTGCTGCTTAACAAGATGCGCCAGTTCCAGGACCTGGGGCACACGGTGATCTTCCTGATCGGCGACTTCACCGGCATGATCGGCGACCCCACCGGCAAAAATATCACCCGCAAGCCGCTTACGCGCGAGGATGTGCTCGCCAATGCCGAGACCTATGCCGAGCAGGTCTACAAAGTGCTCGATCGGGAGAAAACAGAGCTACGCTTCAATTCCGAATGGTTCGGCCGGATGACCGCGGCGGACATGATCAAACTTGCCGCGCAACACACCGTGGCACGCATGCTCGAGCGTGACGATTTTGCCAAACGCTACGCAGCACAACAGCCGATCGCCATCCATGAATTCCTGTATCCACTGGTGCAGGGCTACGACTCGGTGGCACTCCAATGCGATGTGGAACTAGGCGGGACTGATCAGAAATTCAATCTGTTGATGGGGCGGGCGCTGCAGGAACATCACGGACAGCCGCCCCAGATAGTGCTCACCATGCCCTTGCTGGAGGGGCTGGATGGCGTCAACAAGATGTCCAAATCGTTGGGCAACTACATCGGCATCAACGAGCCGGCGATCGATATCGTCACCAAGACCATGAAAATCGGCGACGAGCTGATGTGGCGCTGGTTCGAGCTGCTCAGCTTCCAGGTGTCGTTGGATGAGCTTGCGAAGTTGAAGCGCGAAGTAGCGAGCGGTGAACTCAACCCGCGCGATGCCAAGCTGCGGCTCGCGCGCGAATTGGCAAGCCGTTTCCATAACGCCGCCACTGCCGAACAGGCCATCGCAGGCTGGCATGCGGTGGTTCGCGGAGAGGGCGATACCAGCCTGCTGCCATTGACCGAAATCCCGGTGCCGCACGAAGGGTTGCGACTGCCTGCCTTACTGACGGCTGCTGGCCTTACGGCGAGTAATTCGGAAGCCAATCGCAAGCTCAAGGAGCGTGCGGTGCGCATCGACACCGAGATCGTGGAGGATGCGCAACGGATTTTTTCACCAGGTTTCGAAGCGGTGTTGCAAGTCGGGAAGCGTAACTTCGCGCGCGTGCTGCTGACGCAGGCTTGAGCTGCGCGCGGCAATCGCCATGGCTGCGAACCGGGACACGATGTCGAGCGCTCGCGAGGACGGGCGCTTGGCGTCACGGGAAAAAAATTTTGAGAAAACGCTTGCCAAAAAAGCAGGTCCTCCCTAGTATTCGCCACCCCGCCGCTGCTCCCTCTCGCACGGCAACTTCCCCGGCAAAAAACACATCGCCGAGGGTGTTGACGGAAGTAGAAAGGGATGTAGAATGGGCGGCTCACCCGGGACGAAAGGTTTCGGGGCGATTCGAAGAAAGGATCGCAAGTGGTTGATCTTTGACAGTATGCGCAGGTGACTTGTGTGGGCGTCTTGCGTTGGGCGGAAAACTGTCCAAGCAATGCAAGCGTCTAACCTAAGAGTCAATTCAAAAGCTTGACGTTTTACGGTTAGGGTAAACGCTTCAGAAA